>NZ_JAWJTF010000048.1:0-65317 GCF_048836525.1 Nostoc sp. CALU 546 | reverse complement strand
TTATTTGGTTGGAACTGAGGTGAAGCTGCGTCAGATTGGTTAAATTAGCGATCGCATCAGGTATTTCAGTTAGCTCTACTCGAATTAAAATAAGTTCCTCTAAATGTAGTATTTGCGTTACCACATCGGGAATGTTCTCTAAAGGATTGCCACTAATATCCAACTTACGCAAATTAGCCAAACCCAATAGTTCGAGTGGAAGCGTTTTTAAATTGTTGCCTGAAACCTTTTCGAGATAGCGGTTTCCTACTTCTTCATAACCTTTAACCTTCTTTCCTAAAATCAAAGACTCAAGCTGCTGCAACTTACCAATTTCTACAGGTAACTCAGTCAACTCCTGCCCCGACAAGTCTAACTCTCGCCATCCCTCAGCCACGGCGCGATCTATCAGTACCAACAACTCATCCTGCGTCATAATTCCAAGGAGAAGGGTAAAAGGAAAGAAGATTGATGAAGATTAAGTAGTCGGACAAAAATATTTACAGTCATTGCGACCGGAATGAAGCAATCCCAGCCCTTGCGATTGCTTCATTCCGCAACTCTTGGAGACGCTACCGCGTAGCTTGCTTCCCCGTAGGGGTACGCTCTATTCGCAATAAAATTGTGTAATTAATTCTGTCTGACTACTTATCTTAACTGATTAGGGAAAAATACTAGATTATCTGGATGCCTAAGCCAGGAAATCACCCTCCTGACTTAGACATCCAGTAGTTATCGGTGCATTATGAGTCCTAAATATGGCCAATACGATTCGGATAAGGTTTTTTGATGACACGCCCTAGATCATAAAGACGCGATAAATCGCCGTCTCTACAATAATCAGTCCTTTGTAGAGACGGCGATTTATCGCGTCTCGAAAACCCAAAATTTTTGCCAGTAGCTCTTAAATGAACTGTATTGATTTTTAAGTACGAACAACAAGCTCAATCCCACAATAATATTGAAGGCAAGTTATTGTTAGCCAGACGCAGCAATTGATAACCAATTCCAGATATACCGGGTAAAAAGCCAGGATTAAATACAGAATTGGGTAAGTTGGGGAACAGTTGATAAGCTCCAGTTCGCTTGGCTCTAGCCACAACATTTGTTACATTCTGGTGAGCAATTTGATGCCAATCAGGACGAGAACAGATTTTTGCACCGACTAACAGCACTTCCGCCCGGCCAAAGTTGCCACAGCACAAGTGATCGATCGCTTGTAAGCCAAAATTTTGAGTAGTTTGGAGAGCAATTTCAATTTCTTGTTGAATTTCTGGCGTTTCCACGATTCTCAAACTGCCTAAGCGTCCTAAACCAATGCCGGCTGCACCATGACACCACTTATTTGCAAAGTCAGGTTGTCCTGATTGTCCCATTCTGCGGAAGTCTGGCCAGTTGGCGGTGGACTGGCAAAAGACGCTACGCTCATACTCAATTCCTGCTAAACCTGCTTCTAAGTACTTGCCCTCTGAGGTTGCGGCATAAAGTCTGAGCAAGGCATAAGAGATGCCTGCGGCTCCATGAGAGAAGCCAGTTAAGGGCTTATCCCAATAAGTATGCCAAGCTTTGGGCGCACCGTTGTGGCTAACTTGACGGTTAATTAAATGTTGTCCACAGGCGATCGCTTTTTCTAATACGGTTGCTTCTCCTGTGGCTTGATACAGGGATAATAACCCTAAAATTGCCCCTGCTGCTCCACTCATAATATCCAAGTGTTCATCGGCAGCAATTAGTTCTGGTGTCATCAACTCGGCTAATACTTGAGCGTCTGGCAACAACGTCACATCGTTGAGGAATTGACTAATTTTCACCAGGCTATAGATCATCGATCCTAAACCTGTTGCACCCCCAACGCCCATGAAACGAGCCATGCGCTCCCAAGTTTCTGGCTCAATGGTGTGGATTTGGCGACGCAGAGATTGCATTGTCCTCAATGCTAAATCACGGTAACGGGAATCACCAGTTACTTGACTCAGTGCAGCTAAAAACAAGGCAACTCCAGAGCGTCCGTCAGAGAGACAATTATTCAATACTTGCAGTTGATATCGTTCAGCGCGAGGCACAAAGTCTAAGCCAATCCAGTTAACGCTGCCATCAGGGTCAGAAATGGCTCTGGTTTCCAGTTGAGTGGCGATTTCTTTGGCTTCAACAATCAATTGTTCTGAATTTAGCAACGGTAACGATTCGCCTTGCCATTGCCCACCTTGGCGGCTGAAAGTGGTTGCAATCTTGGCATCGAAGGAGCCTTGAATAATCGCTACTTGTCGAGCTAGGTCGGTTTCATCTAGAGATTGTAACTGGTTGAGCAGGTCTTGGTAACTGGATTGCTTGAAGTAGTTGGGAATGGCAGAAGAACCGTTTAAACTCAGTTCATCAACCACCGCGCTAGCCGTGAAGAAGGGAATATCCAATTGTTCCATTGCTCGGAGTTCCGCGCTTAAAACAGGAAAGGCGTTTGGTTTATCTTGAGCAACTAGAAAAGCACGGCTGAGAACATCGAGTTGAATACTGTAATCTACGCCGTGTTTGAGGTAATCGGGTGCTAAAGCTTTTTGGAGGATGATGCCATAGATGCGGGTGTTGCGGAAGATAAAGCGCACCTGCTGATTTTGCATCGCAGATAGCAAACTTTGGCGTGAAATTAAGAAATCTTTGTGCGCCATCAAAAAGCGATACATCTGCTCAAACCCAGTGGTGATTTGTTGTTGATAATCGTTTGGAGACAGAGCAGTTTCACCCAAGAATGGCACATTTTTACCAATCGGCAAGGTTACAGGCTCAGACAACAGATGCATATTATCTGTATTAATGTTCTGCCAGCGCGGCACTTTGCGGGGAGAGAGTCGGGGATCTGTGCTGCCTAGTCCGCTAATATCATAAGCGACACTGCGATCGCCACTAAAATCCCAACGCGGTAAAAGTCCGGTGCGGAGTACGGAATCCCAAAATTGTCGTGTGGCGGTTGTTTCTAAATCTTGGGTAAGCGGTGAGTCTTCAATGAGATTTGGTTCATGGTGCAGCAGCGTTTCCATGTCAATCAGCACCAGATGTTCGCCATTAGCAATTAAATTTTCGTAATGGCAATCTGTTCCCCGCAAAGCGTAAAGCACACACAACAACATCCCAGAACGCTGATAGAATCGTTTCGCAGCTGCTTCATCCACACAAGGCAACTGTTCAACATGTTCTACCCAACCATAACCGTTGCGCTCTAGCACCTGAATGACTTTAAAATCTAAAAGATTGCTGTGTTGATTGCACCAATCCAAAAATTGGTTAAAGACAACCTCTAATCCTAAATCTTTGGGTTTATAAACAAGTTTAAGTCCAGATTCAAAGGTGAGCGAAATCACCGTTCGTCCGCGTTTGTGTGCATCGGAAATCGATGTTTGAATTTCAGCAACTTTATTTTGAGAAAATGGAGCGATCGCTTGATTAAAAGTTCGTTGAATATCTGTCCTATCTGCAACTAAACGTTCGAGAAATTCAGCAGTGAACTCAACCCAAAAATTGACGGCTGTTGCCACTAACCGACCGAGAACTGGATACTTCTGGAAAAAGGTCAGCATTCCATCTTCTAGGAGTTGATTGACAAACTTAATGTAGTGAGTGTTATTATTTTGTGTTTCCAGCCCTAGTAAGCCGAGCAAGCTTTGACCAAAGGGACGCACCTGAGAAAATTCAAAATCTAATGTCTTTGTGCAAATTCCTGCTAATCGTTTCAGTAAACCACGTTCTAAAGAACTGTAAGCGTCATGGGAAAGAATTGATAAGGGAAGACAATCTTGGGTGAATTGACTGTTGCAGCGAGTCAGTAATTGCTGTCTGGCTACTAAGATAGCAGGCAAAAGTATAT
Organism: Nostoc sp. CALU 546; assembly: GCF_048836525.1. Classification (NCBI taxonomy): domain Bacteria; kingdom Bacillati; phylum Cyanobacteriota; class Cyanophyceae; order Nostocales; family Nostocaceae; genus Nostoc; species Nostoc sp. CALU 546. The sequence continues at coordinate 61,482 of NZ_JAWJTF010000048.1, read as the reverse complement.
CTTCAAAGGTAATCGGATTTTGTGAATCGATTGGTAGAAATACTTCGGTTGCAGAATTGAATCCTGTAGCAGTTTGGATGATTTGCTGCAAGGTTTCTGCCCACTCAGGCAAAGCTTGATCGGCAAGCAACTCGATAGTTCCCAATTTGGAACTAACAGTATCGAAGTCTAGTCCTTCCCACTGTAAACGTTTATGCAATGTATCCAATTTACCTTCTGCTGCAACTTCGCACCAGCGATGTTTACGACGGTTAATTTCTTGTTCGTTGACTTGCTCGACTGCAAATCTGCTTTCATCAAGCCGTTCCCAGATAAAGCTAGCGTTGGCTGCGATCGCTCTTAAATCGTCTGATGTTTTCTGTTGGGATAAGCGAACAAGTTGTTGAACCATAGCTGGATTTCTCATAGTTGGAGTTAAAAGGTAAGTATCAGTTCTGGTCTACGTTTTAATAGTTGGCATTAACAACAATAGCGTTCGTCTGAGAGGATGTTTGAAAAGTGTTTGATTGTGATTTTAATTGCGTTGTTACCCCCCTTAGTCCCCCCTTTACAAGGGGGGAAACAAGAAAAATCCGGTTCCCTCCCCTTTACAAGGGGAGGGTTAGGGAGGGGTAAAAAAATATTTGATACATCAATCACGACTTTTAAAACATCCTCTGAAATAACTTTTAAATTAAGTACTAATTAAGTAGGTATAATTAAAATAACTTGTAATTCTTAATTGAATTAGTTGGGGTACAAGTCCCCAACAGAGAAAGACCAAAAATTACGAATTATGAGAGATAGCAGTGTCCGCCACCACAGCCGGCTGTGTGGCATAATTTAGGCGCACTATCAGCCATTGCACCGCCACTAACACTGAGTAATTCTTCTTCGCTCAGTTCGTTGGAGTCCACAAAGGTCAGTTCTGACAGCATTTGAGCTACGCTTTCGGCTGTGAAAGTATAACCTTTTTCTGCACTGGCAATTAGCAACAGTTTGATGGCTTCTGTTTGGGTAACTGCTGCTTGTATATTCTCGCGTAGTTGGCTATTTTGAAGTAGGCTTTGAATTTGTGACAACATAATTTTATTTTCTCCGATTCGGTGATAGTAATTGTTAATTGAATTCCCTCTTTTCTTGATGAAAAAAGTAAAGAGGGAATTTGTTATGCAGCATTTCTTTCTGCGTTGAGCCTCAGTACCAAGTATGGAAATTATCCAAATTAAAATATTGGGAAAGTTGGATATAAAAAGCTGTTTTAGAAAAACAACCTGACCTTGGAGGCTACAATGCCAAGGAGAAGCTACATACCTTTTTTAGCAGTGTCCGCCACCACAACCTTCTGTATGACATAGCTTAGGCGCACTATCAGCCATCAATCCACCACTAACACTGAGTAATTCTTCTTCACTCAGTTCGTTAGAATCCACAAAGGTTAGTTCGGACAGCATTTGAGAGATAGCTTCAACTGTGAAGTTATAACCTTTCTCTGCACTAGCGATCGCTAGCACTTTGATGGCTTCTGCTTGGTTAGTTGCTGCTTTTACTTGCTGTTGTAGTTGGGCGTTTTGAAGCAAATCTTTGATTTGGTGTAGCATACGTTTGTTCTCCGTTTTGATTGACTTATTGATACGGCAGAGATTGTGCGCTTGTTTTGGGCGGTGTTCTCTGCTTTTCTGATTTGAATTTAGACAGAAAGAGGGGAGAAGTAGGGGAGATAAGTGCAATTGCGGAAAAATTTTTCCGCACAGATTAATTGGGGATGGGGCATTGGGAATGGGGCATTGGGCATGGGTAAGAAGGGCAAAGGGGGAAAGGGTTTATTTCTTCTTCATCATTTACCCTTTACCCTTTACCCTTTAACCTTTTTCCCTCTTGTTGCTCTCTGCCATCTCTATGATGCTGATATCTGCATTACTGCTGTAACATTTAAAGCCAATATGTAGTTTTGCTGTAGTTAAATATCCTAACGATCAACTAAAGATACAATCGCTATACCAAATTGATTGATCTATCTAGGAGATATTAAGGAGTTGGTGATGAGCGCTAAACAATTGGAGCAGGTGAAGCAATTGCAAGCTACCCTCACCAAAATGGAAGTGACATTAGGTGCGATCGCTGATGCTGTAGTCTGGGTAGGAGAAGACCGACGCATTCAATGGTGCAATTCTAGCTTTGAGGGTTTGGTGAATCAACGCCACAACACTGTCACCGGCACAAAGTTAACTGACCTGTTACCCCTAGCACAAGTAGGACAACCAGTTGCTTTACCTTGCTATCCTGATGTGCGGATACTCAATGGTGAGTACGAAACAGCAAATTATCAGTTCCAGAAGGGTGAGCGGACTTTAACACTACAAATTTCCGGTAACTGTAGCGGAATGACTGACGATCGCTGTGCAATACTGGTAATTCGGGATATTACGCAGACAAAACAAACTCAAGAATCCCTGCAAGAGATTGAGGAGCGTTTGCAGACATTAATTAACGCTACACCCGATATTATCTGTTTAAAAGACGGCGAGGGAAAATGGTTACTATCAAACCAGGCTAACTTAGAATTTTTACAGCTACAAGGCGTTGATTATCAAGGCAAAACAGACTCAGAACTAGCAGAATTTAGCAATTTTTATCACGATGCTTTGCTCAACTGCGACAAAACAGATGAACAAGCTTGGCAATTGGGATGTGTGCATCGGGTAGAAGAAGTTATACCCCGACCTGATGGGACGGTGAGCAGTGTAGATATGATTAAAGCTCCCCTATTTCACCAGGATGGTAGACGCAAAGCTTTGGTGGTTTTAGGGCGGGATTTGAGCGAACGCAAACAAACTCAAGTAGCCTTAGAAAACTCTTTGTCTCTGTTAAGCGCTATCTTTGAATCGATTCAAGACGGTATCTTAGTAGTCGATAGCTTAAGTAATATCACTAGTTATAACCAAAAGTTCTTAGAGATGTGGTCAATTCCACCAGAACTTTTGACAGAACCAGATCATCCTCAGCGGTTGGCGTATTTGGCAAAGCAGCTAAAAGACCCGAATATGTTTTTGCAACGAGTCCGAGAATTATATTCACAACCTGAAGTAGTTAGTTACGACTTATTAGAATTACAAGATGGCAGAGTATTTGAGCGATACTCCTGTCCTCAGCGCATCGGCGAACAGATTATTGGTAGAGTGTGGAGTTTCCGCGACATTACCCAACGCCAAAGGGCAGAAGAAGCTCTGCGGCAAAGTGAGCTACAATACCGCAGTATTTTTGAAGCTATTAATGATGGACTATTTATTACTGAAATAGAAACTGAAAAAGTCACCGAAGTTAATCCTGCGGCTTGTCAGATGCACGGTTACTCTTATGAAGAATTTCTCACTTTACATCCATCTGTTTACATTCACCCAGACTCACATTCTGTTTTTTTAGAGTTTCTCGAAACAACGCAATCTGGTGAGCAATTTTATGGGCCAGCAGTTGATATCTGCAAAGATGGCACTTTGATAGATGTAGAAGTTAAAGGGACAACTTGCATTTACAACGGTAAGCCACACATCTTAGCGATAGTGCGCGATATTACTGCTCGCAAACGTACTGAGGAAGCCTTGCGACAAAGCGAAGTCCAGTATCGGGATTTGGTGCAAACAGCCAACTGCATCATTCTGCGTTGGGACGGTAACGGTAATATCATATTTTTAAATGATTACGGTCAAAGGATTTTTGGTTTCGATTTAGATGAAATTATCGGACGTAATGTTATCGGCACAATTGTTCCAGAAACCGAAACTTCTGGACGCGACTTACAAACATTAATGGTTGATATTTGTCAACACCCAGAAAACTATTTATTCAACGAAAATGAAAACTTATGCCAAAATGGCGATCGCGTTTGGATAGTCTGGGCAAATAAACCTATTTTAGATGCACAAGGAAACTTAGTCGAAATACTTTCAGTCGGCACTGATGCCACAGAACGTAAACGTGCCGAAGCAGCCCTCCAAGAAAGTGAGTTAAAATTCCGCAGCATTGTTGAAAATGCCAATGATCTGATATTTGTCCTTTCGCCAGAGGGAATGTTTACTTATCACTCGCCAAATGTGACTGCAATTTTGGGTTACAGCCTGGAGGAAGTAGAAGGTCATTCGGTGGTGGAGTTTACCAAACCTGAAGATTTAGCAATTAGCGTCACCGCCTTACAAAAAGCTCTAACTGGCGAAAAGCTGACTGATATTGAGGTGCGATTGCGACACAAAGACGGTAGCTGGCGATGGTTCAACTTTAACACTTCCACAATCAACACTCCCAACGGTGAAATTGCGATCGCAGGTGTGGGACGCGATATTACAGAACGTAAGCAAGCTGAAGAAGCTTTGCGTCGTAGTGAAATGAAATACCGCAACATCTTTGAAAATTCCCAAGTGGGGATTTTCCGCACCTGCCAAAAGGATGGATTGATTATCGATGCAAATCAACGTGGTGCTGAGATATTAGGTTTTTCCTCTGCTGCTGACTTAATTGGCAAGTATTTCACAACTGACTTATATGTTAATCCAGGCGATCGCACGCGGATGCTAGCAGAGTTAGAAAAGGACGGTGAAGTTCGTAATTTTGAAATAGCACTGCGACGGCTCGATGGTTCGGTTGTTTGGTTACTGTTGTCACTGCGCCTCAATGCCGAAGAATCTTGTCTCGATTCTGTTTTTACAGATATTAGCGAACGGCAAGCCGCGCTACGCGAACGCAAACAGCAAGAACAGGCTTTACGCTTAATTGTTGAGGGCACAGCAGCAAAAACAGGTGATGAATTTTTCAATTCCTGCGTTCGTTACCTTGCCGAAGTATTGCAAGTTCAATATGCCCTAGTTACTGAGTTTGGTGATGAGCCAAAAACTAAAGTCCGCACTTTAGCATTTTGGTGTGGTGGGACTATTAACGAGAACTTGGAATATGATTTGCAAGGTACTCCTTGTGAACATACCTTGCAAGGCAATATGTGTCACTACCCCCAAGCAGTACAAGCCGCTTTCCCCCAAGATGCAGATTTAGTGAAGATGAATGCCGAGAGTTTTTTTGGCGTTCCTCTAACCAGTTCATCCGGCGAAATCATCGGACATCTAGCAGTGATAGATGTTAAACCAATGAAGCATGATCCCGGACGGGAACTGATTCTTAAAATTTTTGCTGCCCGTGCCGGTGCCGAACTGGAACGGAAACAAGCAGAAGCAGCCCTACAGCAAAGTGAGTTAAAGTTTCGCACTATCGTTGAAAAGGTCAACGATATGCTGTTTGTTATTAGTCCTGATGGGGTATTTAACTATATTTCCCCTAATATATTGAATACCACCGGATTTGCTCCTAGCGAAATGGAGGGCAATTCCTTGGCATCTTTTACTCATCCTGATGATGTGCCAGTATGTTTTGAAGCCGCCCAAACTATCCTGGCAACAGGTGAGGGAATTTCGGGAACTGAGTACCGCGCCAAACATCGGACTAAAGGCTGGGTTTGGCTAACTGCTAATGCAGTCCGCACACAAGATGCCCAAGGTAATTTTCAGATTGTGGGTGTAGCTCGTGATATTAGCGATCGCAAACAAGCAGAAGCAGCTTTACAACGTCGGACTCAAGCAGAAAGTTTACTCAGTAGCATTTCTCGCCAATTTATTGACCAAAATTTAGATACAGCAATTAATTTTACACTGCGAGCGATCGCTGAGTTTATTAGTGCCGAACACAGTTGCATCTTTGAATTATCCGAAGATCAAAGGCGGTTCGACCTCATTCATGAATGGTGTGGCGAAGGTGTCGAGCCATTGATTGATCTTGCCAAAGGATCACCTGTAGAAAGTTTTCCCTATTTTTATGCTCCAATCCTGCTGGGCAACCATATACAAATCCCTTGTGTCGCAGAATTGCCACCTGATACACCAGAGAGAAAGCTATTTGAGGGGATGTCGTTTCAGTCTGTAGTTGCTGTACCCATGCTTCACTCTGGTGAAGTAGTTGGATTTGTTGGTACAGCGATGATTCACTTTTGTCAAACCTGGAGTCAAGAGGATCTGAATCTATTAAAGCTGGTAGGTGAAATAATTGCGATCGGTCGAGCTAGACATCAAGCAGAAGAAGCGCTGAGAATTGCCAAAGAAGCCGCCGAAACTGCCAACCGTGCCAAAAGTGCTTTCCTGGCTAATATGAGCCACGAACTTCGCACGCCTCTGAATGCCATTCTGGGTTTTTCTCAGTTAATGGAACGAGATACTAGCCTCAACTCAAACCAGCGTGAATCTTTAGCTACCATTAACCGCAGTGGAGAACACTTGCTAAACCTGATTAATGATGTCCTAGAAATGTCCAAAATTGAGGCTGGACAAATTATTTTCAACCCTGAAGACTTCGACCTTTATCTGCTGTTGCAAACATTACAAGAAATGTTTCAGGTAAGGGCACAAACAAAGCAATTGTTCCTCAGATTTGAAATTGCTCCCAATCTTCCCCGCTATATACAAACAGACGAGGGAAAACTCCGCCAAGTCCTGATTAACCTTTTGGGTAACGCCGTCAAGTTTACTCAAACAGGGGGAGTAACTTTAAGGGTCAGATTAGGGAGTGAGAGTAGAGGAGCAGGGGAGGCAGGGGAAGCAGGGGAGGAAAAACTATTATGCCCAATGCCCAATGCCCCATGCCCAATGCCCCATGCCCCATGCCCAATGCCCAATGCCCCATTTCTTCACTTTGAAGTCGAAGACACTGGACGGGGAATAGCACCAGAAGAAATGAATAACCTGTTTCAACCTTTTGTCCAGACGACAAGCGGTATCCAAACCAAGGAGGGAACTGGACTAGGGCTGACTATCAGCCGTCAATTTGTGCGGTTACTGGGAGGCGATATTCACTTGACGAGTAGCGTTAGACAAGGATCTACTTTTAGTTTTGACATCCAAGTGAATTTAGCCGCAGCTTTGAAAGCTGCACCAAAATTGAGTAAGGGACGTGTACTCAAGCTGGCAGCAGACCAACCATCTTACCGGGTTCTGGTAGTGGATGACCGCAAAGAAAACCGCGATTTAATTGTGCAACTTCTTGGTAGTATTGGCTTTGAGATTAAGGCTGCGAATAATGGACAAGAAGCGATCGCAATTTGGCAAACCTGGCAACCTCACCTAATTTGGATGGATATGCGGATGCCTGTAATGAACGGTTACGATGCAACAAAAGAGATTAGAGCCAGGGAAAAAAATACAACTACAAATCACCGCACCGTAATTATTGCCCTAACTGCCAGTGCTTTTGAAGAACAACAGGCAAGTATCTTAGCCGCAGGTTGCGATGACTTAGTTCGTAAGCCATTCCGGGAGCAAGTGATTTTTGAAAAGATCGCTGAATATTTGCAGGTGCGTTATGTTTACGCAGAAGAAAGCCGTGAAGAAGCAACAGACAACAACCTAGAAAATATTGAATTTTCCATCTTGGATCTTCGCTCTGCAATTACCGTTATGCCTGCCCAATGGGTAACAGAACTTAATCAGGCAGCCGTCGAAGTCGATGCTGAAAGGATTTTCCAACTAATTGAGCAAATTCCACCAACACATTCCGCTTTGGCAGAAAAATTGGCAAATTTAGTCCGTAGTTTCTGCTTCGATGAAATTATCGGATTAACGGAGGATAACTTGTAATATCATGTCCGGCAAATTACTTGTGATATTTCATTGCGAATGCAACGTTCGCGGTAGCGTCTCGTAGAGAAGTGGAATGAAGCAATCACAAGCAATACTACACGCTTTGTGCATTTTTACCTCGGAATTTGATTTGGGGAAAAGGTTAAAAATTAGCGATCACAATTTTGATGATAGAACTTTTTTAGCAAATATTAGAGAAAAAATAAGCATTTAATTTGTATGGACTGTAACCATGCAAGTTAAATGCTTAGAGTTGATTAATTTGTGGCTAAAGCTGGTTCTGCCAAAAAATATTTCAGATTTTCTTGCTGAGTCGCAAATTTCAAATATTGAGATGCCATTTCTGGTGTTAGCAATTCTATCATTAATCTGTTTTCCACCCAGAACTCAATCACATCAAAGAAAGAATCGCGGTTACAGCGCACTACACGCCAACCTTCACGGACACCGATTTGTTCAATTTCTTCCTGACTACTTGGTACAGAAATAGCTGCATGAATATCTGTATAAATAGAGGTAATTGCAGTATGCACAAATACGCATTCTTCATCATTTTCACCAGGTTCAATTTGAGAGCCTAAAGGATAAAGTTCAATGGCTGTACCGTATTCATCAAAAGGTATAACCATATAGCTTCCTGGATTAGGAGGAAATGAAACAGCTTGCGCTTTTAAGATTTCTGCCAGAACTTGAGCAACATGACTAGGGTTTCTAACAGCAATTGAAATATGGTGAATCATGGAATAACCTCAGTTCGATATTTTATAAATTAGGAAACAATCGGGGAGAACTAGGGGAGAGAAAAAAGCTTAACTCTTAAATAGACTTCTTGCAAAAGTCGGGGTAAAGGGGAAGGGGAAAAGGGTAAATAAACTCAAAATCCTTTCCCTTTAACCTTTACCCTTTTCCCTCTCTTGCAAAAATATGTTTTTGCAAGAGGTCTAATGCTTATTAGCTTATTGAGGTCGCCCGTAATGAGCTTTACCTTTACCATCGGCAGTCTCAAGCACCAGAACTTGCTGCCCGTACTCATTCGTCTCAATCGACCACTGATAAGTCTCAGGCTTTGCTGTATTGCGGCTGGAGTAAGTGCGCCCGCTATTGCAAATTTGCCCTTTGGATGTGCTGTCACTGGGTTGGAAAGTCAGGCGTTGAGCCTCAATTTTAACTTTGCCTTTTTCCTCTATGAAGAGGTTAGACGCGCAGTTGTAAGTGTTAATTTGAAGCAGCCTATTTCGCTTGTAGTTTCCGTTAGATGCGAGTTGAAATTGATCGCTAGAACCGTTCGGGGCTGCTGACTGCCCTGTGTAACTATCTTGGTATTGGATGGACGAGATTCGACCATATCGCCACTCGCCCTGGAGTTCAGCAGGGACTCCAGTATCGTTTTTACCCGCTTGACTCGCGCTTGGGTAAAAAACAAGGCTAGCGGTGAGTCCTAAACTCAAGGCACTAGAAGCGAAAAGGCGGACAGTTTTTGGCATTGAATAAAGTTGGTTATTTGTTATTGAGTACATTTGACTTTTGTAGAAATAGATTTAATAACGCGAAATTTGCGTGTTTATATATAGCAGTTACCACTAGGATAGCTAGCTGTACACTGCATCCCAATGAAACGTTCACGCAAGAAATTGCAATCCATATTTGTTCAAAACAGGTTGCACTTTTTCCATGTTTAACGATGAACTATCTGCTACTTGACCCATTTCTTCATAAAAGTTTTTTGCACCTTTAGGTGAAATTAAAACCAGAAATTTAGCAGTAGCAGAACGGATCTTGAAGGCGTGTGGTGCATTGTGAGGAATGTTAATGAAAAAGCCTGGTGATGCCAAAGTTGTTTCTGTACCAACTTGGATGTCTAATTGCCCTTCTAGAACATAAAATGCTTCTTCCCAAGGGTGAGTGTGCAGTGGCGGGCCATTTTCTTCTGTATCCGTAATTTCATAAATTGTCCAAGCTTGATTTGTCTCTTCCCCAGTTACTTTTGTTGTGAACTGTGAACCAAGAATTGAGAATTTATTACCTTCTCCAGGTGCAATAATAGCTGGTTTACGTATAGTTGAACTTTGCATACAAGTTACTCCTTATTGTGTAATTTGGTAGGTGTAATCTACAAACTTGATTTGATGTTTTTAACATTAGAAATTAATCGGGGAGAACTAGGGGAGATAAATGGGTAATTGATATTTTTTTTGTAACTGATTATTAAGACATGGAACTAAGGTTAAAATTTCTAGAAAGAATTAGTAGCCTATTCTGGCTAAAGTCGATATTGCCATGCCTAAAAAGCCACTCAACTTGCCAAAAGCAGACATACTGGTGATTGATGACACGCCAGAAAACCTAAACCTCTTATCTGCCATGCTGACGGAACAGGGATATAAAGTTCGCAGCGTAACTAAAGGTTCTACGGGGTTACGGGGAGCAAATGCAGTTCCCCCAGACTTGATTTTGCTGGATGTGAATATGCCGGAGATGAATGGCTATGAAGTCTGCCAACACCTGAAGGCAAACGATCGCACCCGCGAAATTCCAGTAATCTTTATCAGCGCTTTGGGTGATGTGCTGGATAAGGTGAAAGCCTTTGCAGTTGGTGGGGTGGACTATATAACTAAGCCTTTTCAACTAGAAGAGGTTTTAGCACGAATTGAAAATCACTTGACGATTTGGAAGCTGCAACAACAACTCCAAGCCCAAAATGAGCGGTTGCAGCAGGAAATTAGCGATCGCGCCAAAGCAGAAGAGAAGTTCACTAAAGTTTTCCGCTCTAGTCCTAATCCGATCGCGATCGCCACCATTGCAGAAGCACGCTTTATTGATGTCAATCCTAGTTTCTTGAAGATGAGTGGCTATTGTCTAGAGGAAGTGATTGGTGATACGGTTGCTGAACTTAATTTAGGTAAGGATGCAGTAGCGATCGCTCAGACCATCCAACTTTTATCTGATACTGGGTCACTCTATAATCAAGAATTTGAATTTTCTACCAAGTCTGGAGAGGTCAAGACTATACTGCTATCTATCGAATTGATTGACCTGGGTGGGGTGCAATGCGCTTTATTAATTGCCAACGACATCACCGAACGTAAACGCTTGGAAAACGAGTTTATCTCTCTAGTTAGTCACGAATTACGTACACCTTTAACCTCTACAATGGGAGCGTTAGATTTATTGGGTGCAGGACAATTAGGAACTCTAACTGAACAGGGACAAAAAGTTCTGAGCATTGCTACTACTAATACAGAACGCCTGATCCGATTGATAAATGATATTCTCGATTTAGAGCGGATGAAATCAGTCAAAATCTTCATGCAGAAGGTGAAGTGCAACGCTGCTGATCTGCTAATTATGGCAACAGAAACAATGCAGGCAATGGCAGATAAATTGCAAGTTAAACTGATTGTCCAGCCTCTAGCAATTGAACTTTGGGCAGACCCCGATCGCCTACTGCAAACTCTGACCAACTTAATAAGTAATGCTATTAAGTTTTCTGAACCAGGTGATACCGTGTGGATAAGTGCCACACTCGCAGAACACAAGGTTGTTGGGTTGGGAGAAAATGACCATTCTTCAACACAAAGTACTCCATTACCCAGTTTTCTGCTAATTACTATCCGAGATGAAGGGCGAGGAATTCCTAAAGATAAATTACAACTAATCTTCGAGCGCTTTCAGCAGGTAGATGCATCCGACTCCCGCAAAAAAGGAGGAACAGGTTTAGGACTGGCTATTTGCCGAAATATTGTCCAACAACATAACGGTAAAATCTGGGTTCAGAGCATTTTGGGTGAAGGTAGCACGTTTTATGTACTGTTACCTCTGGCAGCTTTCTAATAAATGGCTTTTAACTGTTTAACAAAGTTTGGGGGTTTAAGTCCCCTGCCTCTATAAGCAGCAGGTTTTGTGTAGGGGTTAAATCCCCGTTACAAAACATAATTGCGTTAGCGAGTCCGCGTTAGCGAAGCGTCATTGCGAATTGCGTTAGCGGAGCGGGGCGTTAGCAAGAGTGCGAATTGTTTTAATTCTCCCCTGCTTTTCCCCGATTTAGCTTTAGAATATCTCAAGAGCGATCAAGCAAATCAGCACATACATCGTGGAAGAGTGTCATTATGAGCAAAAATGTCTTGATTGTTGATGATGAAGAAGATGTGCGGGCGATCGCAAAATTGGGATTAGAAATGGGTGCTGGCTGGAATGTTTTGACAGCTAGTTCTGGTCAAGAAGCCTTAAACGTAGCTCTTAACCATAAACTAGATGTCATCTTACTAGATATGATGATGCCTGATATGGATGGGCGTGCAACTCTGCAACAACTGAAAGCTAACCCCGCCACTAAAGAAATTCCAGTAATTTTATTAACAGCCAAATTTCAGCAATCAGATCGAGAGAGTTTTACTGATTTGGATGTTGCTGCTATTTTTGCCAAGCCTTTCCGTCCATTGAAACTGGCAGAGCAAATCAGTGAAGTACTGGGCAGTTAGTCTGACTTTGATTTCTGCAAGCCTCACACTCGTTCACTCAAAGAAAACAGTATTATGAAGCAGGAATCGTGTGACTTCTAGCCATGCGAGGTTCAAAGAGTAATGCTTTGTCGAACCCTTTTCATCTCTATGTCCCAGGTATCGCTCCCCCAATCGTTGCATCCAGACTTACCCCTCACGGCTCTTGCGCCCATGCAGGATGTAACAAACCTCTGGTTTATGAAGGTGATTGCCCACTACGGCAGCCCTGACTACTTTTTCACCGAGTATTTCCGCGTGAATGATACCTCGCGGCTCAATCGTGGCATTTTGACAGCAATCACCGAAAACGACACAGGCCGCCCCGTTTTTGCTCAAATGATTGGCGAAAGCATTCCAGATTTAGTGAGAACAGCAAAGGAACTCTGCAACTATAATATTGCTGGAGTTGACTTGAATATGGGCTGTCCAGCACCTAGAATCTATCGCAAAAATGTTGGGGGTGGATTGTTGCTCTCACCAGAAAAAGTGGATCGGATTTTGGGAGAACTGCGTTCTGCTGTCAACGATCGACCTTTAACGGTCAAGATGCGCCTAGGCTTTGAAAATACAGATAACTTTTACAAAATTCTAGATATAATTAATCGCCACAGCATTGATTTGCTGAGTTTGCACGGTCGCACCGTGAAAGATATGTACCACGGAGCAGTGAAATATGATTTGATTGCTGAAGCAGTCAAACGGGTTCATTGTCCAGTGCTTGCCAATGGCAATATCGACTCTGCGGCAACAGCTGTGGAAGTGCTTTCTCAAACGGGCGCGGCGGGTGTGATGGTGGGACGCTGGGCGATCGGGAATCCTTGGCTTTTTAATCAAATTCGGCAGGCTTTGCGCTTCGAGACGATCACGCCAGTTCCTTTAGTAGAGGTACGCAACTATATCGATCGTTTATGGCAAACTCCCACAGCTGCAACGATGCCAGTGCGATCGCGCGTAGGCTACCTTAAAATGTTCCTCAACTACATTGCCCTGAGTGTTGACACTGAGGGTCATTTCCTCCGGCTGATGCGACAGACCCAGACCGAGGTAGAAATGTTTAACCTCTGCGATCGCTTTCTCCTTACTGATCTTACGAAAACTTTAGCCCTAGCACCCTCCTTGAGCGTGTAACTAAGAGGACTTTTTAAATTACTTGTATAAGAAAATGGTTAGAGAGGATGGGGATATATGAATAAAGAATCCGAAAAGCAGCAATTTCAGTTTGGAGATTAAGTATACACCTACCAAAATGAGATGTACTCATTGCTAAGTCATGGTAAATACAAATTTGAAACTGAGATTTAAACCTGTTTCTCACAGTTGGGTTGCTCTACATCCACAGCCTAAAGGAGTAATTCAATTTATTGCAGGGGCTTTCTTTGGTACTTTTGGCCCCATGCTTTTTTATCGCTATCTGCTTCAATGTTTATTCGAGCAGGGATATACAATTATCCTTCTGCCTTTTAATTTTACTTTTAATCATTATGTAGAAGCTGGTTTTCTCATGAGAGAGCAGTATGAAATTCTGCCAGAGCTTGTGAAAATGGCAAGTGTTGCAGGATATGATTATGAAGCCTATCTAGATGATAAGAACTTTTCTTGGATTGGACATAGCCTTGGTTGCAAATATATCTCTTTGTTAGAAGGATTTACTGCTCTACCTCCAAAGCCTCAAGATAGAGAACAGTTTATTCGTAATCTGCTGTCTCATACTTCCGATGAGTCACAGATAAAAAGTGTCGTTGCAGACATTAACATTCTCTTTGAGGAACTAACGCGAAAAACTGCTGAAGTTAAAAAATTAATTTATAGTTATGTGCATAAGGATATCAAATTTAACAGTGTCTTCATTAGAGGGCAGGTTTCTATCCTATTAGCACCTGCTATTGCTGACACAGGGAGTGCAATTCGTCCTCAATTTTTAGCGGATATCATCGATAATTTGGGTTGGGGTGTGAAACCAACTGTTGAAGAAACCCAGAATTTAATCAAGGATAGTGGGCTATTTAACATCATGGGTTTAGTCTGTTTCAAGTCAGACAATATTGCTAAATCAACCTGTGAATGGTTTACTAATATTTTGCAAAAGCCGCCTCAAGATTTTCGGAAAAGTTTTGCAGGTGGACATTTAAGACCTCTAGGTATTCAATTAGGTAACTATGTCATTAATCTTTTTAATAAACCCTTGATTGAATCAGTTCAAGAGCGAAATAGAGGATTTGAGCATAGTGTTATTCAGTTGCTTGAGAAACTGAAAGAAAAATCAACATAATGGGCATGGGGCATGGGGAAAACAGTTCCGAGTTCTGAGTAAAAAAGTGAGATTCCCCACTCAGCACTCATGACTCAGCACTCCTCACTGCTCACTCCCTATGCCTCATTCAAAATCCCAACTCTTCTGGAAAACCGAGCATGATGTTTAGGTTTTGGACGGCGGCTCCTGATGCGCCCTTACCCAGGTTGTCAAGACGAGCTACTAGCAACACTTCTTTGGTAGTGTCATTGGCGAATACAAAAACCTGAACAATATTGGTGTTTTTGATTGCGTAGGCGTAGCCCGTCGTAGACATCGCATCCAAAAATATTCCGTCTCGCAGCAGAGTAGAATCTTGGTATGGAGCAACCTGCACAAATTTTTCACTTTGGTAGTAGTTAGCGATCGCTTGATGAATAACTTCACCTGATGGTGGATTATCCAAAGTTCCCAGCGGCAAAGGCACTTGTACCAGCATCCCCTGCTCAAAATCCCCTACTGCCGGTATGAACAGCGGCGGCGATGCTAACCCGGAGTAATAATGCATTTCTTTGACGTGCTTATGCCCAAACTGTAACCCATAGATTCCATAGGGATAGAGTGACTCTGCTCCGGCTTGTTGCTCGTGGAAGGTATGGTACTGTTTGATGAGATTCTTCCCACCGCCAGAGTAACCTGACACTGCATTCACAGTGATGGGAAAGTTGCTGTTCAGGAGTCCCTTGGCAATCAACGGACGGATACAAGCCAAGAATCCTGTAGGATAACAGCCAGGATTGCTCACAAACTGGGCGCTGGCGATTTTCTCTCGCTGTCCTGGATTTAGTTCAGGGAAACCATATACCCAGTTCTTAGCTGTGCGATGGGCAGTACTAGCATCAAGGATCTTAACCGTAGTACTAGTTACCAAGCTAACAGCTTCAAGGGCTGCATCATCAGGTAGGCAGAGAATAACAACATCGACGGCATTGATTAGTTTAGCTCGCTCAGATGCATCCTTACGTTTAGATTCCTCAATGCTAACTAACTCGATATCATCTCGTTGGTTGAGACGTGAGTAAATTTGTAAGCCTGTGGTTCCTGATTCGCCATCAATGAAAATCTTGGGTTTAGTAATCATGCCTTCAGCACCCTTAGATGTAAGTTGTATTTTAAAACAGCTATAGCAATCCGATGATATTTTTGAAAAAATCAACGAGAAGGAGGCAGGAGGAGAACCTCTCCCAATACGACTCGGATAAGCTCTAATGTAAAGAATAGTTACTAGATAACCTTACTATGTACTCGATAGTGATACCTTCTCGATGCTTGATATATAAATCAGATTTAATTTTTGAAAAAACGACCTATTCTTAAAGCTTATGTATGAAAAAATTGCTATTCCTATTTTAAGTCTCATATTTGCAACGCTCATGCCTAATATGGTAGCTGCTGAGACTGTGATGGAAAAAGTAGCCAGAACAGGGGTATTAACAGCTGGTACTAGTAGAGATGCATTACCTTTTGCCTATGTGGATAGTCAAGGAAAGTTAAATGGCTATTCTGTAGATATGCTGACTCTGATTAAAGAGCAATTAGAAAAAGACCTAGATAAAAAAATTAAACTGCAATTAGTTGGTCTTAGCCCTTCTGAGCGGATTACTAAAATAGTTAATCAACAAGTTGATATTGTGTGTGATGCTAGTAGTTTTACATGGAATCGAGATAAAAAAGTAGACTTTTCTGTGAGCTACGGTGTGACTGGAACCCAATTATTAGTTAAGAAAGGAAGTAAGATAGGTTCCCCTGAATCCCTTATTGGTAAGCGAATTGGTGTGCTGGCGGGAACCACAAATGAGCAGGCGATCGCTCGTGTACAACCTAGAGTTAAGCGGGTGTATTTTAAAACTAGGGCAGAGGGATACACAGCTTTGGAAAAAGGTACTATTGATGGTTTCTCGTCCGATAGCATTCTTTTAGAGGGATGGTTGCAACAGCAAAAAAATCCAGATGCTTTTGCGATCGTACCCCCTCGCCCCTATTCACAAGAAGGTATCGCTTGTATGGTGCCAGAAAATAACTCGAAATTCTTGGATACAGTCAACTATTCTCTGGTCAAGTTCATGCAAGGATTCGTCAATGGTAATCAGCAATATGTGACTATTTTTGACCGTTGGTTTGGGTCTCAAGGCGCTGTAGCGCTCAATCGGGATTTACGTGATTTGGTAGTGGAAACTATGCAATTGGTCATAGAATTTCGTGAGGAAATTCCTAAAAGCGACCTGTGAAATAATGGTTTTCCCACAAAATCATCTAGCTAACTATTTGTACTCGTAGAGAGCGTCTTGATTCTGACCGGAGCTTTCGGAGTCTCCGGCTCCGCTTCTGAATTCTGAATTCTTTTTCAAGAATGATTTTGTGATGGAATTTGTGCAAAAATAGCAGACTGCAATAGTTGAGGGAAATTTTTCCAGGCGATCGCCCCTGTGCGACTTTCGATATATAGTTGCATAAATTCCAATAATGGTGTGGAACTTTTGTCAATAGGAAGATCCACAAAAAGATAGGTAGGTTTTTCAGGGCTGCAAATAGCTACAACACAGGCGCGATCGCACGCCCGGATGCAGTGGGTAGGCTGAATTTCCACTTGTTCTGATGGAAACTCCTTGTCAAAGGTAATGTTTAAATTCTCTATTAAAAGAGAGCCATCTGTAGGCTGCTGTTCTGATAGTTTTTCAGACGAATGGTGGCAGTATTTACAAACAAATAGTGTGTGTTTGGGCATAAATTTAAGGGTTAATTAAGTACTTAAACAAATCATCTATTACCACCTCAGCATCAATTAAACTATTTCCTCTCCATGCTGTAGCATCTACAAAATACACATGATTTTTTTGCACCGCTCGAATATTTTTCCACAGAGGTTTTTGTTCTAGTTTATTTAAATAAGAACGGTCACTATCTAAGTAAGCTGAGACAAACAAAATATCACCATCGGCTTTCCATAATTCTTCTTCAGGAATCTCCATAATTCCATATTTTTGATTAATGTCTTGGGCTTCTGGTCGTTGTAATCCTGCATCGTTGAGGATAGTACCTGCAAATGAATTTTTGACATCGCTTATTATCCCATTACAACAGAAGTTGATCAGAGAAATTTTTTGTTGTTTATAACGACTTCCCAAATATTGTTTTAACTTTTGAACTCGTTGCTTATAATTATTCAAAACTACTGTTGCTGTTGCTTCTTTACCTAGTGTGTTAGCTACAAAATTAAACTGTTCTTGCCACGATAAACCTTGTGAATCGTAGAGTACAGTAGGAGCTATTTTTGATAGTAGAGAATAATTTACTTGATCGGTAGTTCGCCAACCTATAATCAAATCAGGTTTAAGTAGTAACATTTTTTCTAGATTCGGTTGACGAATTATTCCTAACAAGTTGATGTCACCGACTTTTCTCTTTACCTGTGGAGAAAATTTACTTTTTCTAAAATAAGTAGCGCTTCCAATTGGTTTGACACCAAGAGTAAGAACATTACCCAAGATGATATCGTTCAAAGTAACAATCCGTTCAGGATTATTAGGAACGCAGGTTTTTCCCAATGTGTGTTCAATCATCCGACAGTTAGAAATGTTGGACAACTTGTTGATATGAGGTGGAGTATCAGCGAATTTAACTTGATGGCTAGAAATTAGAAAAATAGTCAGGCTAGCAAGGAGGAAAAAGATGATAATTCTGTTAATTCTCTTTGTCATTGCAGAAGAGTTGATAAATAGATCCCTTCCCAATATCTTGGGAAGAGATTTAATGTTTTTTGAACGCACTGCACGTCATTGTGCATTCAACCTCAAAGGAGATTAGAGTTGAAAGGAAACAGTTCCCTGCACAATAAAAGGATCGCCTGGATAAACATTTGCTCTATTCAATGCAGAATCCCAATAGTCTATATTGAAAATATTTTTGAAATTGAGCGCGGCGCGGAACCTATCTTGCTTATAGAAGATAGCAGCGTCAGTACGAACATAACTAGGCAATTCAAATGTATTCGCTAAATCTCCTTGTCTATCTCCTACATAAAATAAGCCTAAACCAAAGCCTAAACCTTTCAAATTACCTGACTGAAGTTCATAGGTTGTCCACAAATTCCAAGAGTGTTTCGGCACATTGTTCAATTGATTGCCAACTCTAGAGGGTTCATCCTCAGTGATTTCGGTATCTGTGTAGGCATAGCCTGCAATGATGTTCCATCCCGGCGAAATTTCACCAGATAAGTCAAATTCAATCCCTTGGCTTTTCTGTTCACCCACTTGGATAGACCGTGCTATGTTGTTAGGATCGGCGACTAAAACATTAGAGCGAGTCAAATCATAAAATGCCAAAGTCGCAGCTAGTCGTTCACTAAAGTCTGCTTTGATCCCCACTTCGTATTGTGTTCCCCGTTCTGGTTCAGGCAGTGTTGGACTAAAAACTGATTGATTGGGTGAAAATGCTCGGCTATAGCTAGCGTAGAGGGAAATTGGTGGGATTGGTTGATAGACAATCCCAACCCTTGGACTAAAGGCTTCTTGCTGCACAGATTCACTGGTGGAGGCAGTGAAATTCTCAAATTTCTGATTGATAATATCAAACCGTCCACCTATTAGGACTTTGAAATTTTCTGTGACTGTAATTTGATCTTGGACATAGAAACCATAAGCATTTGTACCCAACTCTAAAGTTTCTGGGCCAATGGATTCTCCAAGTGGTTGGCCATACTCAGGGTTAAATACGTCAATTGGTGCAGCTAGATTGAAAGCAAGGTCTACATTTCTGGTATCCAATCTGGTTAAATTAAAACCTGTTACCAGTTGATGTTGGATACTGCCTGTAGCAAATTTACCGACAACATAGTTGTCAAAATTAAAGACTCTATCATCAATATCAGACTCAAAAAATATCCGATTGAGGGTGCGGTTATCTGCTCTGAGACTAGTTCCTTGAGTAACCACTCGATCCTGATCAGCCCACCCTGCTTTCAAGACACTGCGTAGTTGCCAGTTCTCACTGAAGCGATGCTCTAAGTCATAACCAACTCGGAATACTTCTAAATCATCGCGGCTAGACGGTTCAGAAAAGTTCCGATCGCGATTAATTCTGCCATTGGGGTTGGGCAAAATGCTACCCACAACGGGGATACCCATTTGACCAAAATCTTTGGGGCGATTAATATATTCGCTGCTTAGAGTTAGTTTGGTGCGATCGCTAATTTGCCACGAGAGACTCGGAGCAACAATATACTGTTGCCCATCATAGAAATCAACGAAACTTTCTGTTGTCTGAGCAGCTACATTCAAGCGATACAGAACTGTTTTGTCATCATTGAGTGGGCCTGAAAGATCAATCCCACCACGGTAGAAATTATAGTTGCCAGCGGAAAATTCGACTGAGTAGAAAGGATCTCTCAGAGGTTGTTTAGTGACAAGATTGATCACACCTCCAGTGGAACCTTGGCCGTAGAGAACAGAAGCAGGGCCTTTAAGTACCTCAATTCGATCAATAATTGCAGGATCATAACCAAACAATAAATTCGTCGAATCTTTCAACCCATTTGTCAAAATATCAAAGCGGGAATCAAACCCTCGGATTCTCGGAGTATTAGCAGCCCCGCGCGATCGTGAGCCATCCCCCTGTGATACACCAGATACGTTTCTGAGGGCTTCACCCAAGTTTGTTACTTGCTGGTCTTCTAACACCTGTCGAGGGACGACTTGAATTGACTGGGGAATATCGCGTAAAGGTGTATCTGTTTTAGTAGCAGTAGCAGCATCAGGCACGCGATAGCCGTCTTGTTCTCCAGTCACTAGCAACTCGATTGGTTCATCAGTCTGCCCTGATGGTTCTGCTGGAGGAGTGTTGCTAGCAGGTTTTTCTGGCTCAGAATTTTGTGGCGCTTCTGGTTGCGGTGGTAGTTGTGTTGTAGATGCAGCAGGTGTCAAACCAAAAATTAAACCTTCATCGCCATCAAACAATTCAGCTTGTGGCAACCCCACTTCACCCGTCACCGTCACCCGGACTGTATTGACATTCTGATTAGTAACTGTGATTTCACTAATTCCCGCAGTCGGTTTTTCCGAACGAAATACGAATCCATCACCATTAGGCAGACGTAGTTGGGCGTTAGGGATGTCAGCGATATAACTATTGCCAGTACTAACATTTGAGATTTGTAACTGTTCCCCATTGGATGTCTGCAAAATCACTTCTACGCCTTTTTCCGTAGGATTTGCTTTGACTCCAGTAATTTGGATAACTTCTTGGGAAGCAGCTGAACCTGGTGTTGGTACTGGTGATTGCACTAGCTTTTGCCCACTGGTAGGTGGACGTTTCAATTTTGAGAGTGGCTGAACCTCTATGATTGGTTGAACTTGCCCTGCTGAAGTTGATCGGGGTAAGGCTTCATCGGAACTCGTGCTTGCACTAGTTGATGGAAAAGAACGCTGTACATCATCTCGTCCCTCCTCACTCAAGGCAGGAGTCGTTACCAATACGAAAAATGAGCCTGTAACCAACAGGCTTTGAAATAGTTGCTCTAATTTCATTAATTTCCTCACAACCAAATATGCCACTCGTTCCTAGTCGATGACGCAGCTATTTATTAACATTGATTTGCAATACATATTAGGATAAATGTTTACTTATTGCAAATCAATACATTAAAAAATTGAAGGAGGCAGGAGGCAGATAGCGCAGCATTAGCGAGTTCGCCGCGTACTCTTACAGAAAAGCAAGCTACGTGCAGCGTCTCATAGAGAGCGTTGGACAGTCTTACTCCTGCCTCCTGCCCGACGCTCGCGGACTCGCTAACGCTGCGCTATCTGCCTCCAACATCCTCGATAAATTATCGAGAGACTTCTGCCTTAGCGCTAGCCTCTCCCAAAGAGCTACGGCGTATACACATCTTGGTAAAAACCCTGGATTTCTCCCCTTGCCAAGGGGGGAAATATCCGATTGGGGGAGTTAGAGGGAGTCAGAAGGAACACCGTAGCTCTTTGGGAGAAGGTAAAGGATTGTCAGTTAATGAAACAGTCCTGATTGCTGATATAGAGATTATTTGATAATTGAAAGTGATACAAAAATTTTTACAAATAAAAATTACTTATAAAGCGCCTAGTTGTCAAATGCAACAATTCCCATTATAGTGATTGAGGCAATTGAAAATTACTTGCAATTAGCTAGACTTAATTTTGCGCTCCTTAGCGTTTTTCGATGACTTGAGTCTCAGGCAAAATAAGGACTTCACCTAGATTCTTCTGAATGACAATAAGAAAAGATACAGCCCTTGCTCTGACTGGAACAAGCCTAAAAGCTGGGAAACCATTCTGGAAGGGCTGCCGCCTCCAGTAGCTTGACAAGAGGCAGAGCCTCTTTTAACCCACATTCCCAGTCTGGGAACAAGACTAGACAAGGCTTTAGGCTTTTATTAGTGCCATTCGTATCAGCTTTATTGCTTGTGTGAGGATCAGAGCAGAATACAGCGGTTAACCATAAGTACTGGAATACTCAGGACTCAGCACTTATGGTTAACCAAACTGTATTAGCAGTGGATATATAAGAAAGAATTACATCAGGGTTGCATCTAACTGTTAAGAGTAAAAATGAATCAATTTTCCAATAGCTTCCAAGAAGTTTCCCGCAATTGTTCTACTGTGATTGAGCTGCTACGCTTAAGACAATTGACGCAGCCAAATAGAGAGGCTTTTACTTTCTTGCAAGATGGCGAAATAGAAACAGCCACACTCACTTATCAAGAATTAGATAAGCGATCGCGTCGAATAGCATCTCAATTACAGTCATTAGGTTTAACTGGGGAACGAGCCTTATTGCTGTATTCACCAGGACTAGATTACTTGGCAGCTTTTTTCGGTTGCTTGTATGCAGGAGTCGTTGCTGTTCCTGCATATCCGCCTCGTAATCAGCGCAACACACCCAGAATACAAGCTATTTTGGCAGACGCACAAGCAGCGATCGCTCTTACCACAACAGAAATTTTGTCTACAGTCCGGTCTTTAATGACAGAAAAGACCAACCTAGAATCTTTACACTGGCTAACTACTGATAATCTTGCAGAAGGAATAGAAGATACTTGGCAAGAACCTTTTATTAATCAAGATACATTAGCTTTTTTGCAATACACCTCTGGTTCTACAGGGACACCCAAAGGTGTAATGGTAAGTCATGGCAACCTACTGCACAATGCTGTCACAACTTACCAATTCATGAATCATTCTCCAGAAAGTAAGTTTGTAACGTGGTTGCCGATGTACCACGATATGGGTCTGATTGGAGGAATATTACAACCCTTGTATGGAGGTTTTCCTTGCATCATCATGCCCCCAACTTCCTTTCTCCAACGTCCTTATCGTTGGTTGCAAGCGATTTCTCGCTACAAAGGCACAACCAGTGGTGGCCCTAACTTTGCCTATGAGTTATGCATTCAAAAAATTACTCCTGAACAAAAAGCAACTCTTGATTTAAGTAGTTGGAGTGTTGCATTTAATGGAGCTGAACCTATTCGCCATGATACTTTAGAACGATTTGCAACAGCTTTTGTAGAGTGTGGCTTCCGTAAAGAGGCATTTTATCCTTGTTACGGCATGGCTGAAACAACTCTGATGGTTTCTGGTGTTGATCAGGCAACATCACCAATTATCAAAACAGTCCAGAAAGCTGCATTAGAATTGAATCGAGTAGTTGAAGCAACTGTTAAAGATCAAGATATCTCCAATTTTGTAAGTTGCGGTAACATTATCCCAGACCAAAAAGTAGTAATTGCCAATCCAGAAAAATTGAGTAGTTGCAAATCTGATGAAATTGGGGAAATCTGGGTATCTGGGCCGAGTATTGGTCAAGGTTATTGGAACCGTCCTCAAGAGACAGCAGACACATTTCATGCTTATCTATCAGACACGGGTGTAGGGCCTTTTCTACGGACGGGAGATTTAGGCTTTTTGCAGAATGAAGAACTTTTCATTACAGGTAGAGTCAAAGATTTAATTATTATTCGTGGTCGAAATCTATATCCACAAGATATAGAAATAACCGTAGAGTGTAGTCATTCATCGTTGCGTTCTGGTAGTGGTGCAGCATTCACAGTAGAAGTTAACAATGAAGAACGGCTAGTAGTTGTCCAAGAATTAGAGTTTCGCGTCAAGCCAAACTTAGAAGAGGTTATTGCTACCATTCGTCAAGCAGTAACAGAAGAACATGAAGTACAAGTTTATGCTGTCGTTTTAATTAAACCAGGTAGTATTCCTAAAACTTCCAGTGGCAAGATTCAACGCCGTGCAACTCGCGTGCAATGGCAAAAAGGGGAATTAGATATAGTTGGCTGTAATATTTTAAAAAGTAGTGATATTGTCAGAAACGAAACTCGTTTAAAACGTTCCACTGTTTTAGAGCTTGCTCCACAGGAATGTCAGCTAGTTTTAGAAAAATATCTGATAGAACAGGTAGCTGCGGTACTAACAATTCCCCCTGATGAAGTCAATTCTGAACAGCCTTTAAGTACCTTTGGACTTGATTCTTTAAAAGTCTTTGAGTTAAAAAACAGGATTGAAGTTGACCTAGAAATAGAAGTATCTATAGCAGACTTCTTTGAAGGGATCAGTGCGCGATCGCTCGCTACAAAAATACTCGCTCAACTGACAACGGCATCTGCTATCCCCTCAGTGTCTCTAAGCCAAATCCAGCCAGCTGAAGTATATCCTCTATCTTTTGCCCAGCAGCGACTATGGTTCCTTGACCGATTAGAACCAGGCAACCCAGCTTACAATATTTCCTTAGCTGTTAATCTCAAAGGTCAGCTTGAGGTTACTTTACTAGAACAAAGTCTGAATGAAATTATCCGGCGACACGAGACTTTAAGAACCACATTTACAACAGTCAACGGACAGCCAGTACAAATTATTGCTGATTCCCTAAAATTATCTTTATCAGTAATAAATATCGAATTACAGAGCAATGTTGCAGTTCAAAAATTATTGACTCAAGAAAGTCAACGACCTTTTGACCTAACGCACGGGCCATTATTACGTGCTAAAGTTTTGCGCCTAGCACAGCAAGAGCATATTCTTTTGCTGGAGATGCACCACATCATCTCTGATGGCTGGTCTACTGAGGTCTTTTTACAAGAAATTGCATTACTTTACAAAGCATTCTTAACTAGAAGTTCTTCACCTCTCCCAGAAGTGTCGATCCAATACAAAGATTTTGCATATTGGCAGCGACAATGGTTAGAAGGTGAAATTCTGCAAACCCAACTCTCTTACTGGAAGCAACAACTTGCAGATATACCAACTCTTTTACAATTACCAACAGATCGACCAAGACCGGCGGTGCAGTCCTCACGCGGTTTCCATCAATCTGTTGAGTTACCCAAAACTCTCCTAGACCAACTCAAGGCGATCGCTCGTCAAGAAGGCGTGACTCTATTCATGTTGCTATTGGCGGCATTCCAGACTTTCCTCTATCGCTACACAGGACAAAACGATATTCCAGTCGGCTCACCAATTGCTAACCGTAACAGTGATGAATTAAAAGGGCTGATTGGCTTTTTCGTCAATACTTTGGTGTTACGTACTGACCTTTCCGGTAATCCTACATTTCAAAATTTACTTGGTCGTGTGCGAAGCGTGGCTCTAGAAGCATATAAACACCAAGATTTAACCTTTGATCAACTAGTAGAAGCATTGAATCCAAAACGAAACGTCAGTCACACCCCCCTATTTCAGGTGATGTTCGATTTCCGGAATGCTCCACCTCTACCAGAAATGCCCAATTTAGTTGTGAGTCAATTAAAAGTAGAAAATGAAACGTCACAATTTGATTTGAGTCTATCTGTGGAAGTTGGGCAAGAGCTAATGTTGTCATTTGAATACAACACTGATTTATTTGATGCCACTACCATCGCCCGAATGGTGGAACATTTTCAAAACTTGCTCTCAGGGATTGTGGCAAATCCCCAAACTAAACTTTCCGACTTGTCACTATTGACAAAAAAAGAGCAACATCAACTCCTTGTAGAATTTAATCAAAATAAATCCCAAATTCAAAATCCCAAATTCAATATAAAACAGTGTATTCATCAGCTTTTTGAAGCACAAGTAGAGCAAACACCGCATGAAGTTGCAGTAGTATTTGCTCAAAACCAGTTGAAATATCAGGAGTTGAATCAACGTGCTAATCAGCTAGCACATCATTTACGAAGACTGGGTGTAGGGCCAGAAGTTATGGTTGGCATCTACATAGAACGCTCTGTGGAAATGGTGGTAGCAGTCTTGGGCGTCCTCAAAGCAGGAGGGGCTTATGTGCCTCTAGATCCCGTCTATTCCCATGAGCGGTTGGCATTCATGTTGAAAAATATGCAAGTGTCAGTTTTGATAACTCAAAAGTGGCTATTAAAAAATCTCCCAGAACACCAAGCCAAGGTTGTTTGCCTAGACTCCAACTGGGAGAGTATTTCCCAACAGAGCAACGAAAATCTACTCCATCAAACAACTCCTCAAAACCTAGCTTATGCAATCTACACTTCCGGTTCTACAGGGATTCCCAAGGGAGTGATGGTTACTCACGGCAGTTTAGTAAATGCCTATCTTGCTTGGGAAGATGTCTACTCACTTCGCTCTGTAGCCACAAGTCATTTGCAAATGGCAAGTTTTTCCTTTGATGTTTTCACTGGAGACTTAGTTCGGGCTTTATGCTCCGGTGGCAAACTAGTACTTTGTCCACGGGAATTTTTATTGCAGCCAGATCGACTTTATGCATTGATGTGTTCCGAACGAGTCAACTGTGCCGAGTTTGTGCCAGCCGTACTGATGAATTTAGTTCAGTATTTGGAAAAAACTCAACAATCTGTTGACTTTATGCGATCGCTAATTATCGGTTCTGATAGCTGGTATGTTAATGGATATCATCAAGTCAAGCATTTTTGTGGTCATGCAACCAGATTAATTAACTCCTACGGTGTTAGCGAAGCCACCATTGATAGCTCATATTTTGAAACTACTACAACTAATTTACAGATGGAGCGACAAGTACCAATTGGTCGCCCTTTCAACAATACTCAAATATATCTATTAGACTCCAAACTACAGCCCGTACCCATAGGAGTTGCCGGCGAAGTTTATATTGGTGGAGTCGGATTAGCTAGAGGTTACTTTAATCGCCCGGAATCGACCGCCGAAAAATTTATTCCTCATCCATTTAGCCAGGAATCGGGCGCACGCTTATACAAAACCGGAGACTTAGCACGGTACTTAGAGGATGGAAATATTGAATTTTTAGGTCGGGAAGATTATCAAATAAAAATCCGAGGTTTTCGGATTGAGTTGGGAGAAATTGAGGCAGTATTAAACCAACACCCAGCGGTTGAGAAAGCTGTAGTTATTGCTCAAGAAGATAACCCTGGTAACAAACGCTTAGTTGCTTATGTGGTACAAAATTCTGAACCAGAAACTACAGCAGAATTAATCTCAGGAAAGGAATTAAGCAGCAAGCAGGTGTCGCAGTGGGAAGGTGTGTTTGACGAACTTTATCGAGATACTGCTGATGAACAAGCATTAAAATTCGATATCAAAGGATGGAACAGTAGCTACACGGGACAACCAATACCAGAAGCAGAAGTACGTGATTGGGTAGAGCCAACAGTCGAGCGAATTTTGTCTTTACAACCAACCAAGGTATTAGAAATTGGTTGTGGTAGCGGTCTGATGTTATTTCGGATAGCTCCTCACTGTCAGCAATATTGTGCAACAGACCTCTCAGAAAAAGCTTTGCTGAATCTGAAGCATCAGATGACAATGCTAGAGCATAAACCATCAGAAGTAACTCTCATTCACAGAGGAGCAAATAACTTTGAGGGTGTAGTATCTAACAGTTTTGATGCTGTTTTGATAGTTTCTGTAATGCAATATTTTCCTCGTATTGACTATCTACTGCAAGTATTAGAGAACGCCGTGAATGCAGTAGCACCAGGAGGTTTTATCTTTCTTGGAGATATTCGGAGCTTACCTTTATTAGAAGTATTCCATACATCTGTCCAATTCCATCGAGCGCCAGATTTTCTCTCAAAAGAAGAGTTACAACAACGGGCAAGAAAACAATTGTTTGAGGAGAAACAGCTAGTTATTGATCCAGCTTTCTTCACAGCTTTAAAACAACATTTACCTAAGATAAGTCATGTAGAAATTATTCTAGAACGTGGTTATCATCAGAACGAACTGAATAAATTTCGCTACGATGTGATTCTCCATATTGGAAATGAAATTCCTCTGTTGGATCTCCCTTGGTTAGACTGGGAAAAACAAGAGTTAACACTGGCATCTGTCCACCAAATGCTCTTAGAAACTACACCGAATATCTTAGGTATTGCTCGGATTCCGAATGCTAGAATTGCAAAAGATATACAGATTTGGCAGTGGTTAACTTCTCCTGGAGGGGCTGCAACTGTAGGAGATATGAGACAATTCCTGGACAAAAACAGTGAGTGTCGAGGAATTGAGCCGGAAGATTTTTGGGCATTAAGCAAAGATTTGCCTTACTCCATCGATATTACTTGGTCAAGCTGTGGAGATAATGGTCGTTACGATGTCATATTTAGGCGAGAGCCAACAGTTAAGACAACCCAGTTTGAAATTACTCATAGTGCAAAACATCGCCCTTGGCGAGATTATACTAACAATCCCTTACAGGCAAAATTTGCCTTGGAGTTAGTACCACAACTGCGCGATTTTTTGAGTGAAAAACTACCAGAATACATGGTTCCTGCAAACTTCATGCTTCTGGATGATGTGCCCCTCTTATCCAACGGTAAAGTGAACCGCCGTGCCTTACCTTCACCAGATATTTCCGCAGTTAGTAATACTCTTTATACACCACCGGCAACTGAGGTCGAGCAAATTATCGCTACTATTTGGCAAGATTTGTTGGGTATCAAAAAAGTGGGTATTCATGATAACTTCTTTGATTTGGGGGGTCATTCTCTATTAGTAGGTCAAGTGCATACCCAATTGCGAGAAAAGTTAAATCGAGACTTATCAATAGTAGAAATTTTTCAATACCCAACTATCAGCTTGTTGGCAAAAAAACTTAGTCAAACACAGATAGAAACCCAGCACAAATTTACAGAGATTTTTGATAGAGCAGAAAAGCAAAAAGCATCTCTCAACAGACAAAAGAAATTACGCAAAGCAGGGAAATAGATTTATGAGTATTTCAGAAATGCCAAATTCTCTAGAAGGAATAGCTATTATCGGCATGACGGGGCGTTTTCCTGGGGCTAAAAGTATTGATGAATTTTGGCATAATCTTCGGGATGGAGTAGAGTCAACCGTTTTTTTTACAGATGAAGAATTGTTGGAAGCTGGGATAAGCTCTGCTGTTTTGAATGACCCGAATTATGTCAAAGCTGGAGCCATACTAGAAGATATAGAGTTATTTGACGCTGCTTTTTTTGGCTTTTCTCCAAAAGAGGCTGCTACTTTAGATCCCCAACACCGGATTTTCTTAGAGTCTGCTTGGTCAGCTTTGGAAAATGCTGGTTACAACTGCGAAACTTATCCTGGTCGAATTGGGGCTTATGCGGGTACTGGCTGGAATAGTTATTTAGCTTTTAATATTGCTCCAAACCGAGATTTTCTAGAATCACTTATTGGTCAGCAAGCGCTAATCGGCAATGACAAAGATTTTTTAACAACTCGCGTTTCTTACCACTTAAATTTAAAGGGGCCAAGTATTAATGTTCAGACGGCTTGCTCCACCTCATTGGTTGCTACTAACTTAGCTTGTCAAAGCCTACTAAACTACCAATGTGATATGGCTTTAGCTGGTGGCATTACAACATCTGTGCCGCAAAAAACTGGCTATTTCTATCAACATGGAGGAGTTTTATCTCCAGACGGGCATTGTCGCGCCTTTGATGCCAAAGCACAAGGAACTTTCCCTGGCTACGGCGTCGGAATTGTGGTTTTGAAGCGATTAGAGGATGCCTTAGCTGACGGCGACTGCATTCATGCGGTGATTAAAGGTTCAGCAATCAATAACGATGGTTCGCTGAAAGTTGGTTACACAGCGCCTAGTGTGAATGGTCAAAAAGAGGTAATCGCAGAAGCTCTGGCTCTAGCTGATATTGAACCTGAAACCGTCTCCTACATTGAAACTCACGGAACTGGAACAGCGTTGGGTGATCCGATTGAAATTGCAGCGCTGACACAAGTTTTTCGAGCTAGTACTGATAAAAAGGGCTTTTGTGCTATTGGTTCAGTAAAAACTAATATTGGTCATCTAGATACAGCATCTGGGGTAACAGGTCTAATTAAAACCGTCCTAGCCCTCAAACACAAACAGATCCCTCCTAGTTTGCACTTCGAGCAGCCCAATCGCCAAATTGAATTTGCTAACAGCCCTTTTTATGTCAATACCACACTGTCTGAATGGAAAAGGAATGGCACTCCCCGACGTGCAGGTGTCAGTTCTTTTGGTCTAGGAGGAACTAATGCTCACGTCATTTTAGAAGAAGCACCTATCCTTCCAGAGTCTAGTTCTTCTCGTCCCTGGCAGTTATTGGTACTTTCTGCAAAGACAGATTCAGCGCTCAAAAGTGCTAGTGCAAATCTAGTAGATTATCTCAAACAGCATCCTGATTTAAAGCTTGCGGATGTTGCTCACACATTGCAGTGTGGACGACAAGCTTTTGAGCATCGGCAGACGGTTGTTTGTCATGATATCGCAGATGCGATCGCTGCACTTCAAGATCCAAAGCGTGTACTTACCACTTCTCAAAAAACTGAAGAACGTCCTGTAGCCTTTATGTTTCCAGGACTTGGTACTCAATATGTCAACATGGCTCTTGAACTTTATCAAGTTGAACCGACATTTAGGCAACAAATTGACTACTGTTGTGAATTCCTCAAACCACTTCTGAATCAAGATTTACGAGATGTACTCTATCCAAATAGAAATTCTCAACAACAAATAAATCAAGAGTCATCTCCAGGTGTGGATTTGCGAAAAATGTTGGGTCGCACCGAGGCAAAAACAGATGCACAAATCAATCAAACTCATCTAGCCCAGCCAGCGGTTTTTGTGATTGAATATGCCCTAGCACAATTATGGATGTCCTGGGGAATTCGCCCCCAAGCAATGATTGGCTACAGCATAGGTGAATATGTAGCAGCAACTTTAGCAGGAGTTTTATCTTTAGAAGAAGGTTTAAAACTGATTGCCGCCAGAGCAGAAATGATTCAACAATTGCCGAGTGGAGCAATGTTGGCGGTTCCGCTTTCCCAAACAGAGATATCCCCTCTACTCAGTAATAAACTCTCACTCTCAGCAGTCAACGGCTCATCGATGTGTGTAGTCGCTGGTGAAACCGACGCTGTAGAGGCTTTAGAACAACAGTTAACTCAAAGAGGTTTAGCTTGTCGCCGGTTAGAAACTTCTCACGCCTTTCACTCTGTGATGATGGAAGCGATCGCCCCTAATTTACATGAGTTAGTCAAAACATTCAACCTCCAAGCACCAAAAATCCCATATATATCAAACGTTACAGGAACCTGGATTACAGCAGCAGAAGCCACAGATGCCAATTATTGGGTTAAGCATCTATGCGAACCTGTATTATTTGCTCCGGGTGTACAAGAATTGTGGCAACAACAACATCCAATTTTGTTGGAAGTAGGAACTGGTCAGACTCTTGGTAGTTTTGCACTCCAATGTATAGAAAATAATCCAGCAATCAATCAGATTGTCCTACCTTCCCTGAGATATTCCTACGATCAACAGCCAGATTTACCATTTTTACTCAACACATTAAGTCGGCTGTGGTTAGCAGGATTCCAAGTAGATTGGTCAGGATTTTATAAACATGAGCATCGTTATCGTATTCCTTTACCTACTTATCCTTTCGAGCGTCAACGCTACTGGATTGAACCAAAAGAATCCATCAGAAATGACCAAACTAATCAAGCAGCTATAAAACAAAAGCTGGATGTTAGCGACTGGTTTTATATTCCTTCTTGGAAACGTTCTGCTCCTGCTGAATATCTTGCACAAGAAAAGTTAATAGAGTCAAACAATTGCTGGTTAGTCTTTATTGACACTTGTGGTATTGGCAACCAAATAATAGAACAGCTACAAGACAAACCTCAAGATGTTATAATTGTCAAAATTGGTGAAAAGTTTTGTCAAATTAGTGACTGGGAATATACAATTAATCCTCAAAGTAGAGATGACTATGAGGCATTATTAACAAGCATTGGTGATTCAGGCAAAATCCCTCAACAAATTGCTCATTTGTGGAGCATTACACCACAGCAAAAGATAGGATCGCGACTTGAGTATTTTGATGCAACTCAAGATATCGGTTTCTATAGCTTGCTATTTCTAGTACAAGCATTAGGAGAAAAAAATATTAACGACTCGCTGCAAATTAGTGTTATTTCTAATGATATGCAGCAGTTATTCGATGAAGACAATTTATGCCCAGAGAAGGCAACTATCCTTGGTGTATGTAAAGTTATTCCGCAAGAATATTCCCACATTTCCTGCCGCAGTATTGACATTACACTTCCCCCAATTGGTACACAGCAATGGCAGCAGTTAATAGATCATCTTTTGATAGAACTTGGTACAATAACTTCTGACCAAGTTATTGCCTATCGTGGCAATCAGCGATGGGTTCAATATTTTGAACCATTAGCAATCGAAAAACCAAGCGTATCTACTAAGTTACGGGAAAGAGGAGTTTATGTCATTACAGGTGGATTAGGAGGAATTGGATTAGCGATCGCAGAATATTTAGCAAAGACAGTAAAAGCAAAATTAGTCCTAATTGGACGTTCGGGATTACCCCCAAAAGTCGAGTGGGAGGAATTTTTATCAAGTCACGAACAAGAGGATTTTTTAACTACAAAAATCCGAAAAGTTCAGCTATTAGAAGAATTAGGTGCTGAGGTTTTAGTTCTAAAAGCAGATGTTGCAAACCTTGAACAAATGCAGAACGCGATTAATGAAGTACGCGATCGCTTTGGCAAGATTAACGGTGTGATTCATGCAGCAGGAGTGCCAGGTGCAGGTTTAATTCAACTCAAAACTACCGAATCATCGGCAAAAGTTTTTCAGCCCAAACTTAAGGGTACACTGGTGTTAAATGCTGTTTTGCAAGCAGTAAATTTAGATTTTCTGGTTTTGTTTTCTTCTAACACTGCAATCACAGGTGGCATAGGACAAGTAGATTATTGTGCAGCTAATGCTTTTCTAGATGCCTTTGCTCATTACAATTTTTACCAACAGCAAATTCCTACTGTCTCAATTAATTGGGATTGGTGGCAATGGGACAGTTGGCAAGAATCATTGTTGTCATTTGCACCAACTATCCAAGCCGAATTTAAGCAAATGCGACAGCAATATGGTATATCTTTTTTAGAAGGTATAGATGCATTTAACCGAATTCTGTCTAAAACACTACCTCAAATAATTGTATCAACGCAAAACCTACAAACTGCGATCGCAGAACATCAAGTTTTTGCAGTACCCCTGTTCTTACAAAATTCCAAACAGTCTCATCAAAGTAAACAAGCACATCCCAGGCCTATTTTAGGAACTGCATATATTGCTCCTAGTAATGCTTTTGAGCAAAAAATTGCAGATATTTGGCAGGAATTACTAGGTGTAGAGGAAATCGGCATTGATGATAACTTTTTTGATTTGGGTGGACATTCCTTAATAGCAACTCAAATGGTTTCCCAGCTTCGTAAAGATTTTGAGGTCGAACTATCTTTGCGTCACATCTTTGAAGCGCCAACTGTATCCGAGTTATCTTTGGTAATTGAAGATATGTTAATTGGAGAATTAGAAGAATTAACCGAAAATGAAGCGGCAAATCAAGTTACAATTACTCCAGAACAACAAGTACCTCAAGTTGTCAATCAGCGACGCTACAAACTGCCCAATAATCTAGAAATTGTTTACCAAAGCAAAGCTGAAGTTGACTATTTTTATGAGGACATATTTAATAATCAAGTGTATCTCAAACATGGGATTAAGTTGTGCGATCGCGCCTGTATATTTGACGTAGGTGCAAATATAGGTATGTTTACACTTTTTGCATCTCAACAATGCCAAAACCCTACCATTTATGCTTTTGAGCCAGCACCTCCTTTGTTTGAAATTTTACGTCTCAACACTACTTTACATGAGGTAAATGTTAAACTATTCAACTTAGGAATTTCTAACGAATCTAAAACTGCAACCTTTACTTTTTATCCTCATAGTTCCGGGATGTCTTCCTTCTATGCTGAAAAAGAAGAAGAGAAAGAAGTCTTAAAAGCCATCATGGTCAATCAATTAGAACGTGGTATGACTGGCATGAATGAAGTGATGGAATACGCTGATGAATTATTAGGAGAAAGGTTGAGAGAGCAGAATTTTACCTGTCAGTTAAAACCTCTCTCTGAAATTATCCGTGAACAAAAAGTTGAGCGCATCGATTTACTAAAAATTGATGTCCAAAAAAGCGAACTCGATGTTATTCAAGGTATCCAAGAGCAAGATTGGGAAAAAATTCAGCAAATTGTGATCGAAGTACATGACACAGATGGACGGCTAGAAAATATAACCAGTCTGCTGAAAAAACAAGGTTACAACGTTGTAACTGAGCAAGAAGATTTATATCAACATTCAATTATGTACAACGTTTACGCTATCCGCATCTGAAATTCAAACATTAGTAGTCTGTCATATTAATTTTGATGAGTTTGTAGTAAGTACTTCAGTGCTTAAAAATCCCGGACTAAAGTCCTTACTACAAACTTATTCATCACTCGTAACTAATGCGATAAACCACTAGGTATTAAAGGAAGGTGAGTTTCAATTATGAATATTCAAGTAGTAGGCGTAGTGGGAGCAGGAGTCATGGGCGTAGGGGTTGCACAAAACCTTGCCCAAACAGGTCATCAGGTAGTTTTAGTAGATATTTCTGAAGATATTCTAGATAAAGCTAAACAAGAGATCAGAAATAATATTCGCTTCCAAAGTTTTTTCAAAAAAAGTGACAGTACAGAAACCCCACAGGATATTTTAAATAAAATTGAATTTTCTACAAATTTTAAATTTTTGGAAAATGCTGATTTTGTAGTAGAAAATGTCACAGAAAAATGGGATATTAAGAAGCAGGTCTATCCCCTGCTAGATTCTATTTGTCCAGCAGATAGTGTATTTGCAGCTAACACATCGGCAATTCCCATTACCCGCATTGCTTCAGTCACTAAGCGTCAGGATAAAGTTATTGGTATGCATTTTATGAATCCTGTCCCCATGAAACCGATGGTGGAAGTGATTCGCGGTTATCATACCTCTGATGAAACAATTGAAATAGGCAAAAAGTTTCTGGCTCAGATGGGGAAAGAATGCATACTCGTCAATGATTCGCCGGGTTTTGTTTCCAACCGAGTACTGATGTTAACTATTAATGAAGCTGTGTTTTTATTGCAAGATCAAGTCGCCACTGTAGAAGATATAGACAAAATATTTAAAGGCTGTTTCGGTCACAAAATGGGGCCTTTAGAAACAGCAGATTTGATTGGACTAGATACCATTTTATTTTCTATCGAAGTTTTATATGAAAACTTCAATGATAGCAAGTACAGACCGTGCCCCTTACTCAAAAAAATGGTAGATGCCGGATTACATGGCAAGAAAAGTGGTAAAGGTTTTTACGCTTATCAATAAATAGGAGCTTTCATAAATGAGCGAAATTAACACTAAAGTCCAAACATTCCTTTCTCGTTTTTTTGGTAATCACGATTTACAGCCAGACGAAGATATCTTTGCTCTAGGTTTTGTGAATTCTATGTTTGCTATGCAGCTTGTCTTGTTTGTAGAACAAGAGTTTCAGATTGCAATAGAAAACGAAGATTTGGAGTTTGAAAATTTCCGAACTATCAATTCTATCGTCAACTTAATTGAACGTAAAACCGCTATCTTAGTACAGAGATAAAATTGTGAAATTCAGGATATGAAACTAGAATTATCTACTCAGCAAAAAAATGCTCAAGCTGAATTTAGGGCCTTTGTAAACGAGGAAATATGCCCTCATGCAAGTGAATGCGATCGCCAGGAATTTACGCCACCCAAAATTATTAGAAAATTAGCTAATCATGGCTTTTTAGGTGCTATAATACCTCAAGTATTTGGTGGTCAAAAAATGGATATGATCACCTATGGCATTCTCAACGAAGAACTTGGCAGAGGATGTTCTTCTATTAGGAGTTTGCTCACAGTTCACAGCATGGTTGCTCATGCTCTTGGTAAATGGGGTACTAAATCTCAAAAAGAATATTGGCTGCCAAAATTAGCATCTGGTGAAATTATCGGCGCTTTTGCATTAAGCGAACCAAATGTAGGTAGCGATGCCAAAAGTGTAGAAACAACAGCAACACTTGCTGGAAATGGTTATGTCTTAAATGGGCAAAAGAAATGGATTACCTATGGACAGATAGCAGATGTATTTTTAGTATTTGCCAAATTTGAAGGTAAACCTACTGCTTTTTTGGTTGAAAAAAATAGTCCAGGGTTGTCAATCAAACCAATTTCTGGGATTTTAGGTGTTAAGGCTTCAATGTTAGCAGAATTGCAGTTTGCTGACTGTTATGTGCCTCTAGAAAATTTAGTAGGTAAATTAGGTTTTGGCTTTTCTTATATTGCCGCTTCTGCACTTGATTATGGGAGATATAGTGTAGCATGGGGTTGTGTAGGTATTGCCCAAGCTTGTTTAGAAGCCTGTATTCAGTATACAAGCGAGCGAAAACAGTTTGATGTTTATCTCAAAGAGCATCAATTAATTCGCCAAAAGATCACTCAGATGATAACTAATGTCAAAGCTGCAAGACTGCTATGTTATCAAGCTGGTTATCTCAAAGAGATTAACGATCCCAACTCGATTATAGAGACTTCAATTGCTAAGTACTTTGCTTCTACGACAGCTACAAAAATAGCGAATGATGCTGTACAAATTCATGGTGGTAATGGGTGTAGTAGTGAATACCCAGTTGAAAGGTATTTACGAGACTCTAAAATTATGGAAGTTATTGAAGGTAGTACGCAAATTCAAGAAATTACTATTGCTGAGTCAGGCTATCAGAATTATCTTTTATCAACAGTACCCAATGTTATGGGTAAGAAATTAGCAGAGAGAGTTTAAAATATGATTAGTGATACCAGCCAACTTATAAATCTTCAACAAGCAGACAAAAAAGTTATTAAATGTGTGGTTTGGGATTTAGATAATACACTGTGGCATGGAGTTTTGTTGGAAGATGAGCAAGTCTCTTTACGAAGAGGTATAGTTAAGATTATTCATGATTTGGATAATCGCGGTCTTTTACAATCAATTGCCAGTAAGAATGATGATTCTACAGCTTTAGTTAAGCTCCAAGAATTTGGGCTACAAGAATATTTTTTATATCCTCAAATTAATTGGAATTCTAAGGTTAGTTCTGTACAAGAAATTGCTAAACTATTAAATATTGGTCTTGATGCGATCGCTTTCATTGATGACCAGATATTTGAACTCGAAGAAGTCAAGTTTTCTTTGCCAGATATCCTCTGTATCAATGCAGATCAAATAGAGCATATTTTAGATATGCCAGTGATGAATCCCCGTTTTGTTACAGAAGATTCTCGCATGAGAAGATTGATGTATCTTAGTGATATAGAACGTCAACAAGCAGAAAAAGAATTTATTGGCACAGGAGAGGAATTCTTAGCTACTCTCAATATGAATTTCACGATATCTTTTGCCAAAGAAGAGGATTTACAACGAGCAGAAGAATTAACATTACGAACCAACCAATTAAACACAACTGGTTACACCTACTCTTATGATGAACTCAATCATTTTCGCTCCTCAGAAAACCACAAACTGCTAATTGCCAGTTTAGAAGATAAATATGGGAGCTACGGTCAAATAGGATTAGTTTTGATTGAATGTCAAGAGGACTTATGGACAATCAAGCTGTTGCTAATGTCTTGTCGCGTTATGTCTAGGGGAGTTGGCACAATTATGTTGAACTATGTCATGAGTCTAGCGCAAAGTAACAATGTACGTTTGCTTGCAGAGTTTGTGTCAAATAATCGTAATCGCATGATGTATATTGCTTATAAATTTGCAGGTTTTAAAGAAATTAAAAATAGTGGTGATCTAGTTGTTTTTGAGAACGATTTAAAACGAATACAGTCAGTACCTTCCTATGTAAAATTTCAGATAAATGACTAAGACATAAGAAACAGAGATTCCGAGGAATAAGAGAATTTTTTGCAAGTGATCTAGAAGTGTCGTAGCAATTACTTATTGAAAATTAAACATAATATTTATGAATCTTAAAAAAGACACTATTTCTCAACGACGTTCTCAACTTTCACCTGCAAAACAAGCAATTTTAGAAAAGCGTTTACGGGGTGAATCGGAGTCTAATACTCCACAAATAGTTATTCCTCGACGTTCTCAACAAAGTCCTGTGCCTCTGTCTTTTGCTCAACAGCGGTTATGGCTTTTTCAACAACTGGAACCCCAAAGCTTTGCTTATAATGAATTAGTAACAATACACTTAGAAGGTGTATTGAATTTAGTAGCATTAAATAAAAGTATTAATGAAATTGTTAGTCGTCATGAATCTCTGCGTACAACCTTTGAGTTGTTAGAAGGGCAACCAGTTCAAGTGATTCATCCAACTTTAACTGTAGCCTTGCCAGTAGTGAACTTGAGTGAACAAACAGCAGCATTGCAAGCATCGGAAGTTGAGCGATTGACGAATGATATTATCCAAAAACCTTTTGACTTAGCATCAGACCCTCTGCTGCGAGGAATGTTATTGCAGACAGGTGAACAAGAACATCTACTTTTATTCAGTATTCACCATATTGTTTGTGATGGCTGGTCGGTACAAGTGCTAACTCAAGAATTAGCAGCACTATATGCAGCCTTCTGTGCTGGAAAATCTTCCCCACTTTCAGAACTGCCCATTCAATATCCAGACTTTTCTGTTTGGCAGCATCAGTGGCTACAAGGGGAGCGAGAAAAAACTCAACTTGCTTATTGGAAGCAACAATTAGCAGATGCTTCTACTACTTTAATCCCGACAGACCGTCCTCGCCCCCCGGTGCAAAGCTTCAAGGGTGCGATCGCAACTTTTAAGCTATCATCAGGCTTAACTGAAAAGCTTAAGTCTTTAAGCAACCGCCAAGGGGTCACTCTATTTATGACCCTATTAACGGCATTTCAAGCACAGTTGTACCGTTACACAAACCAACAAGATATTTGCATTGGCTCCCCTATAGCTAACCGCAACCATACTGATATAGAAGGGCTAATTGGTTTTTTTGTCAACACTCTGGTACTACGTACTGACCTTTCTGGGAATCCAAGCTTTTTAGAATTACTCAAGCGAGTACGCGAAGTCTGCGTCAATGCTTATGCTCATGCTGATATAACTTTCGAGCGACTAGTAGAAGAACTTCACCCTGAGCGTCATCTAAGTCAGACACCTCTGTTTCAAATCATGTTTGATTGGCTAGAAGACAGCAAAAAAGATTTGATGTTACCTGATTTGACTTTAAAATGGCTGCAAAACCATAGTCAAACAGCAAAATTCGATTTAACACTGTCTGTGGTAGATGCCAAGCCAGCACTTTGGGGTTGGTTGGAGTACAGCACAGACTTGTTTGATGCTGCCACGATTGACCGCATGATTGGGCATTTTACTAATTTGCTCGAAGCTATTGTCACCCATCCAGAGAAGCGCTTATTAGATTTGCCACTGTTGACAGAGACAGAGTGTCAGACTCTGTTGCTTGACTGGAATGATACTGCTATCAATTACCCTCAAGATAAATGCATCCAGGAATTATTTGAAGCGCAGGTAGAAAGAACACCAGACGCTGTGGCAGTAGTTTTTGAGGAAGAACAACTTACTTATCGGCAACTAAATGTTAAAGCAAACCAGTTAGCGCACCATTTGCAAACTTTAGGTGTCAAACCAGAAGTACTAGTAGGGATTTGTGTAGAGCGATCGCTTGATATGATAATTGGATTGTTAGGCATCCTCAAAGCAGGTGGTGCTTACTTACCATTAGATCCCAGTTATCCCCAAGAACGGTTAGCATTTATACTAGAAGATTCGCAAGTGCCAGTGCTGCTGACGCAAACCTCCCTCATGGGGGTAATGCCCCAACACAAAGCCAAAGTAGTATGTTTAGATGCTGATTGGCACTTGATTGCTCAACAGAGCCAAGACAATATACTTCGTGAACCAAGTACTGATAACCTAGCTTATGTAATTTATACCTCTGGTTCTACAGGCAAACCTAAAGGTGTCCAGATTCCCCACAGCGCTTTAAGCAACTTCTTGCAAGCTATGCGCCAAAAACCAGGGTTAACAGAGCAAGATATCTTACTAGCTGTTACTACCATATCCTTTGACATTGCGGCATTAGAACTTTTTCTACCAATCATCACAGGCGCTTGTTTGGTAATTGCCAGTCAAGAAACTGCCTCAGATGGAGCATTGTTGTCAGCAAAATTGTCTGACTCAAAAGCTACAGTCATGCAAGCTACACCAGCTACTTGGCAGTTACTTTTGGCAGCTGGTTGGGATGGCAATCATTCGTTAAAAATCTTGTGTGGTGGCGAAGCCTTACCGGGACAATTGGCAAATCAGTTACTCAACCGATGTGATGCTCTGTGGAATATGTATGGCCCGACTGAAACCACCATTTGGTCAGCAGCTAGTCTAGTAAAAACAGTTAACAGTACTGTACCAATAAGTGGTGCGATCGCTAATACACAACTTTATATCCTAGATCAATATCATCAGTTAGTTCCTGTTGGTGTACCAGGCGAACTCTGTATTGGCGGCAAAGGATTGGCACGAGGTTATCTCAACCGTCCAGAACTGACAGCCGAAAAATTTATCTCCAATCCCTTTAGTCAAGAAGCAACACGTCTCTACAAAACCGGAGATAAAGCACGCTATTTACCCAATGGAGAGATTGAGTATCTGGGACGTATTGACTACCAAGTGAAGATTCGCGGCTTCCGTATAGAACTTGGAGAAATTGAAGCACTCATTAGCCAATACCCAGTAGTACGAGAAACTGTGGTTGTGGCAACAGATACTCAAAGTTTAGTTGCATACATAGTTACACGCACCGAGCAAACGCTGGCAATTTCAGAGTTGCGGAATTTCTTAGAATCGAAGTTACCAAGCTACATGGTGCCAACAGCTTTTGTGATCCTAGAAGCACTACCACTCACACCTAATGGTAAAGTCGATCGCAAAGCTTTACCTACACCTAGTCAAACACAGTTAATATCTCAATCAAATTTTGTCGCTCCTTCTACACCAATTGAGGAGATACTAATTAGTATCTGGACAAAGGTACTTGGTATTGAGATTAGCATTTACGATAACTTCTTTGAAGTGGGAGGGCATTCCCTATTAGCGACTCGTCTAATTTCCCAAATTCGGCAAGTCTTTCAAGTAGAGCTTCCCTTACGGCGCATATTTGAAAAACCAACAATAATTGGGCTGGCGAAAGACATCGAAAAAGCCACCAGGATAGGCTCAGAAAGTCAAATAGCAAACATTGAGCGAATTTCGCGTTTCCACGAATTACCCCTGTCTTTTGCCCAGCAACGGTTATGGTTTCTAGCTCAGTTAGATCCCAATAGTTCCTTCTACAACATTCCGGCGGCTGTCCGACTCCAAGGACAATTACACATCAAGGCACTACAACAAAGTTTCAACGAAATTATCCGCCGTCACGAAGCTTTGCGGACTAACTTCCAGGCAAGAGAAGGGCAACCCGTAGCTATCATCTCTTCAGAGACATCATTAACGTTGCCCATATTTGACATCAGTGAATTGTCTACAAATGAACAAGAAGCTCAAGTTAAACAACTAGCATTAGCAGAAGCACAACAAACCTTTGATCTTAAAAATGACCTGTTATTGCGGGTGAAACTACTATGCCTGAGTGAAGCAGAATATGTAGTGTTATTCACAATGCACCACATTGTCTCTGATGGGTGGTCAATCGGTGTGTTGGTACGTGAGTTAGTAACACTTTATCAAGCCTTCTGCGATGAGCAACCCTTACCCTTAGCGGAATTTCCTGTTCACTATGTAGACTTCGCAGCTTGGCAACGGCAATGGCTGCAAAAAGAAGTCCTACAATCTCAGATATCTTACTGGCTAAAGCACTTAGAAAACGCACCAAAAGTATTAGAGTTACCCACTGACCATCCCAGACCAGCGATTCAGACTTATCGGGGTGCAACCTATTCATTTGAGCTATCTTCAGAGTTATCCGTAGCTCTGAATCAATTCAGCCAGCAGCAAGGAAGTACTTTATTTATGACCTTGTTGGCAGCTTTCCAAACTCTGCTATGGCGTTACACTAGCAGCGAAGATATTGTGGTCGGTTCGCCCATCGCTAATCGCAATCGGGCAGAAATAGAAGGGTTAATTGGATTTTTTGTCAATACTTTGGTTTTGCGAACTAATTTCGCTGGTAATCCTACCTTTGAAGAGTTACTAACCCGTGTGCGGGAAGTGGCATTGGGAGCTTATGCACATCAAGATTTGCCTTTTGAACTTTTGGTAGAAGAACTACAACCACAGCGAGACTTGAGCCACACACCACTATTTCAAGTGATGTTCGTGCTGCAAAATGCACCCATGTCGGATTTAAAGTTGCCTGGTCTAACTTTAAGTTCTTTGGCTATTGAAAGTGGTAGTGCCAAATTTGATTTGACTTTAGAAATCACAGAAACACAACAGGGGCTATTTGGCACACTAGAGTACAATACTGATTTATTTGAAGCAAGCACCATCAGCCGAATGGCCGGACATTTGCAGATATTGCTTCAAGGTATTGTGGCAAATCCGAAGCTACGGCTTTCAGAATTACCACTATTAACACAACCTGAACAACATCAGCTATTCGTGGAGTGGAATGATACTAAGAGTGAGTATCTGCCAGAAAAATGCATTCATGAATGGTTTGAGTCTCAGGTAGAAAGTACACCCGATGCTGTAGCAGTAGTATATGAAAATCACCAGTTAACCTACCGCGAACTCAACACCAAAGCTAACCAATTGGCGCATTACTTGCGTTCCTTGGGAGTAAAATCAGAAGTACTAGTGGGAATTTGTGTAGAGCGTTCGCTTTTGATGGTAATCGGACTATTAGCCATCCTCAAAGCAGGTGGCGCATATATCCCCCTAGATCCAAGCTATCCTCAACAGCGCCTAGCTTATATGTTAGAAGACTCACAACCAACAGTCTTATTAACACAACAACAGCTAGTAGAAAATCTCCCAGCTCACAAAGCCAAACTAATTTGCTTAGATACCAACTGGGAAGTTATCGCCCAACATCGCCAACAAAACCCAGATTACCATCTTAGTAGCGATCGCCTAGCTTACGTCATCTACACCTCCGGTTCCACAGGCAAACCCAAAGGAGCGATGAATACCCACAGAGGAATT
The DNA here is from genome assembly GCF_048836525.1 of Nostoc sp. CALU 546. NCBI lineage: Bacteria > Bacillati > Cyanobacteriota > Cyanophyceae > Nostocales > Nostocaceae > Nostoc > Nostoc sp. CALU 546. Next base: position 18,521 of record NZ_JAWJTF010000048.1, on the reverse strand, counting down.
TGCAATCGCCTACTGTGGATGCAAGACCAATATCAACTAACAGCCACAGATAGAGTTTTACAAAAGACACCATTCAGCTTCGATGTCTCAGTCTGGGAATTCTTCTGGCCATTGATAACAGGTGCGCGGTTAGTAATAGCACAACCAGAAGGACATCGTGACCCTAATTATTTAGTGAATGTCATTACACAGCAGCAAATAACCACAATTCATTTTGTACCTTCGATGCTGCAAATGTTTCTCGAAGCTGAAAATTTGGAAACCTGTGAATCTTTACTGCGGGTAATAGTCAGTGGTGAAGCTTTGCCAGTAGAATTACAACAACGCTTTTGCCATCAACTCAATGCCCAACTGCACAATCTGTATGGCCCGACAGAAGCTGCTGTAGATGTCACCTTTTGGCAGTGTCAAAATAGTCTTACTACTCAAAAGACAGTTCCCATTGGTTATCCAATTGCCAATATCCAAATTTATCTTTTGGATGGGAATCTTAACCCTGTACCCATCGGAGTACCAGGCGAAATATATATTGGTGGTGTAGGCGTAGGTCGGGGTTATTTAAACCGTCCAGAACTAACCGCAGAAAAATTTATCCCCAATCCTTTGAGCGAACAACCGGGAACACGTTTGTACAAAACAGGTGATAAGGCACGCTATTTACCCAATGGAGAAATTGAGTACATTGGTCGAATTGACTACCAAGTGAAGATTCGTGGCTTCCGCATAGAACTTGGAGAAATTGAGGCATTCATTAGCCAATACCCAACAGTACGAGAAACTGTAGTTGTGGCAACAGATACTCAAAATTTAGTAGCATACATAGTCCCGCACATCGGGCAAACACTATCAATTTCAGAGTTGCGGAATTTCTTAGAATCGAAGTTACCAAGTTACATGGTGCCAGCAGCTTTTGTGACACTAGAAGCGCTACCTCTTACACCTAATGGTAAATGCGATCGCAAGGCTTTACCAGCACCAGATACTACACGCCCAGAATTGGAGGCAGTTTATCAGCCGCCTCAAACAGAGGTAGAACAAACCATTGCCGATATTTGGCAAAATGTCCTTCAAATCGAGTCTGTAGGAATTCATGATAATTTCTTTGAACTCGGTGGCCATTCATTGCTTTTGGTTCAAGTTCACAGCAAATTGCGTGAAGTATTTAAGAAAGATTTATCTGTAATTGACTTATTTAGATATCCCACCATAAGCTCTTTAGCAGATTATTTTAATCAAATTAAAAGTCAACAAATATCTTCTGATGTAACAGAAATAGTTACCGAAAAAATTGCCGGCGGTAAATCTCAACAAAGAAAACGTCTGCAAAAGCTGAAATCTATTGAAAATAATATTTAAGGAGAAAGCAAAATTATGAGTATTCCGACAGACTCAACTTCTCTAAATGGCTCAGAAATAGCAATTATCGGTTTATCAGGGCGATTTCCCGGAGCTAAAAATATTGATGAATTTTGGGATAATCTCCAAAATGGCAGAGAATCAATTTCTTTTTTCACTGATGAAGAACTCTTATCCGCAGGAATAAATTTATCTATATTAAATGACCCTAACTATGTCAAAGCGCAGGCTATATTAGAAGATGCAGAATTATTTGATGCTTCATTCTTTGGCTTTAATCCTAGAGAAGCAGAAATTACCGATCCACAACACCGAATTTTTCTTGAGTGTGCTTGGTCAGCTTTAGAAAATGCTGGATATGATTCACAAACTTATAAAGGTGCTGTCGGAGTTTATGCTGGCTCTAGTTTAAACACCTATTTACTGAATATTTATTTAAATCAAAATATCATCAACTCAGTTGATTCTCAGCAACTTGTGATTGCAGGTAATAAAGATTTTTTAACCACCCGCGTTTCTTACAAACTTAACTTAGAGGGGCCTAGTTATGCTGTACAAACTGCCTGTTCAACTTCATTAGTTGCTGTTCATTTGGCTTGCCAAAGTTTGCTGAATGGTGAATGTGATATTGCTTTAGCTGGTGGCGTTGCTATCAGTGCGGAAAGAAAAGCCGGATATATGTACACAGAAGGAGGAATCGCTTCTCCTGATGGACATTGCCGTGCCTTTGATGCCAAAGCCAAAGGATCTGTAGGCGGCGAGGGTGTAGGTATTGTAGTGTTGAAACGATTAGAAGAGGCTATTAGCGATCGCGACACTATTCATGCTGTAATCAAAGGATCAGCAATCAATAATGATGGTTCATTTAAAGTCAGCTACACAGCACCCCGCATCGATACCCAAGCAAAGGCAATTAGAACAGCCCAAATAGTCGCCGAAGTAGAAGCGGAAACCATCACTTATGTTGAGGCTCACGGTACTGGAACAGTCTTAGGAGATCCGATAGAAATTGCTGCCCTGACACAAGCTTTTCGCTCAAGTACTCAGAAAAAAGGTTTTTGCGCCATTGGTTCAGTCAAAACCAATATCGGGCATTTGGACACTGCCGCTGGTGTGACGGGATTAATTAAAACCGTTCTGGCACTCAAGCACAAACAGATACCACCAAGCTTACACTTTGAGCTGCCAAATCCTGAAATTGACTTTACCAATAGTCCTTTCTACGTCAACACCCAACTTTCTGAGTGGGAAACAAATGGTATTCCCCGGCGTGCAGGAGTTAGTTCATTTGGTTTAGGGGGAACTAATGTCCATGTGGTTCTTGAAGAAGCGCCGGGTTTAGGGGAGCAGGGGAGCAGGGGAGCAGGGGAGCAGGGGAGAAAATATCATCTATTAGTTCTTTCTGCCAAAACGGAATCGGCGTTGGAAACAGCTACAACAAATCTTGCTAATTATTTGCGAGAACATCCCGATTTAAACCTTGCTGATGTAGCTTACACATTGCAGATTGGGCGTAGAAATTTTGATTATCGGCGTGCAGTTGTCTGCCGAGATATTCAAGATGCTGTCAATGCACTTCAAGAACCAAAGCGAGTTTTTACCAATACTCAAAAAACTCAAGAACGCCCTGTGGGCTTCATGTTTTCTGGGCTAGGAACTCACTATGTTGATATGGCTCTTGAACTTTACCAAACTGAGCCAACATTTCGCGCCTGTGTTGATCAATGCTGCGAACTTCTCAAACCCCACCTCGGTCTAGATTTGCGAGATGTCTTGTATCCCAGTAGAAACAGCGAGAATGGAAATAAACAAAATACTCTCTCTGCTGGGTTTGATTTGCGAAAAATGTTAGGTCGGGGGACGGAAGTGGCAGATGTTGCCACTCAAAAGCTGAATCAAACTTTTCTCACTCAACCAGCTATTTTCGTCATCGAATACGCTTTAGCTCAGTTGTGGATATCGTGGGGAATTCGTCCGGCGGCAATGATTGGCTACAGCATTGGTGAATATGTAGCAGCAACTCTAGCCGAGGTTTTATCTCTAGAAGACGCTTTAACTCTGGTAGCGAAAAGAGCGCAAATGATTCAAGAGTTGCCAAGTGGGGCAATGCTAGCGATCGCTCTCTCAGAGTCAGAAATTCAGCCCCTCTTAAATGATAAAATATCCATGTCTGCAATTAACGGATCATCGTTGTGTGTAGTTGCAGGTTACACAGATGCTATTGAAGGCTTGGAACAACAGTTGAGTGAACAGGGTTTAGTTGGTAAGCGGTTACAAACTTCCCATGCTTTCCATTCTGTAATGATGGAGGCGATCGCACCAAGTTTTCACGATTTAGTGAACACATTCAGCCTCAAACCCCCGAAAATTCCCTATTTATCTAACGTCACAGGAACTTGGATTACAGCAGATCAAGCAACAGATCCCAGTTATTGGGTGCAGCATCTCTGTCAAGCAGTACGCTTTGCTGATGGAGTCCAACAATTATGGCAAAAAGATCATCCCATTTTATTGGAAGTTGGCTCTGGTCAAGCATTAATTAGTTTCGCATCGCAATGTCTAGAAAGTAACGATAAAGCCAAATCAGTAATGCTGCCTTCCCTGCGGCATTCTTATGAGCAACAATCAGATGTCGCCTTCTTAATGAACACATTCAGCCGCCTGTGGCTGGCAGGGGTAAAAATAGATTGGTCTGGTTTTTATGTTCATGAACAATGCAATCGCATTCCCTTACCGACGTATCCTTTTGAACGTCAGCGTTACTGGATTGATGCTAACCCGGAAGCTGCTTTAGCAAAGCTATCACCAGCAACATTACATAAGAAAAAACCCAATATTGCTGACTGGTTTTACATCCCTTCTTGGAAACGCTCTTTGGACATATCATCAAAATCAGCACAAAAATTATCTTGCTTGGTCTTTATTGATCCTATTGGTATTGGTTCACAAGTTGCCAAACAGTTGGAATTAGAAGGGCATAATGTGATTACTGTGAGGGTTGGAGAGCAGTTTACCAAGTTAGGCGAATGCTCTTATGCAATTAATCCCCAAGCTAGCTGTGACTATGATGCCTTGCTGAAGGAACTATGGAATTTAAAACCAAATGCAATATTTCATTTTTGGAGTTTGACTCCCAAACCACAAGGAGAATCAAAGCATCAGTTCTTTGAAGAATGTCAAAATAATGGTTTTTATAGTTTACTTTTCTTAGCCCAGGCATTGGGCAAACAAGAAATTACAGATGTCCAAATTCTGGTAGCAACCAACAATGTGCAGGAGGTAAATGGCGATGAAGAGTTGTGTCCTGAACAGGCAACTGTCATCGGAATTTGTAAAGTAATTCCCCAAGAGTATCCCAATATCACTTGTCGTCACATTGATGTAGTCATTCCTGAACCAGAAACATCCCCAGAAAATCAACTCATAGACCAACTTGTAACAGAACTTACTCAAACGGCAACCGAAAATATAGTTGCTTACCGTGGTAAACATCGCTGGGTGCAAACTTTTGAACCAATACGACTTGAAGAACCAGATCAAGAAACAATTCCCATCAGAGAAGGGGGAGTATATTTAATCGTTGGTGGTTTGGGAGATGTTGGTTTGGTGCTAGCAGAATATCTCGCCCAAACAACCCGTGTTAAGCTGATTCTTACAGGTCGTTCGAGTTTACCCGCAAAACCAGAGTGGTATCAATGGCTGGCAACTCATGATCAAAGCGATCGCATCAGTCGCAAAATTCAAAAAATACAGGCATTAGAAGCATTGGGTGCATCAGTTTTAATTTGTCACGCCGATGTTGGCAATCTCGAACAAATGCAAGCAGTCATGGCTCAAGCATCAAACCGCTTTGGTGAAATTCATGGTGTCATTCATGCTGCAACTGTGAGAGTTTACAACACTGTTCAACAGATTAGTAAAACTGAGTGTGAAAATCAATTACGCTCCACAGGCTACGGATTGTTTGTCTTAGAAAAGATATTACAAGGAAAACAGCTTGATTTTTGCGTAGTCATATCGTCATTAGCATCTGTTTTGGGAGTAATGGGTATGGCTGCCTATCCAGCAGCACACATATTTACGGATGCTTTTATACACAAACACAATCAAACAAGTCTAGTTCCTTGGTTGAGCATCAATTATGGCGATTGGATTACTCAAGAATCATCTGAAATATTGACTGCGCCTAAAGGTGCGGACTCAATGATGACGCGGCAAGAAGGACTAGAGGTTTTTAAACGGGCTTTATCTATAAGTAAATTTACACAGATAGTCGCATCAACAGTAGACTTGGAAGCTAGCATCAAAAGATGGATTCAACTTGAATTTAGTCAAGATTCTCAACTTGCACCCAAAACTAGTTCCGCTTCATCTTATTTAAGACCAAATCTAGATAACGTTTATGTTGCCCCTCAAAGTGAAGTTGAGCAAGCGATCGCCAATATTTGGCAAGAACTCCTTGGTATTGGGCAAGTAGGCATTCACGATAGCTTTTTTGAGTTGGGGGGCGACTCTGTACTTGGCATTCAAGTCAGTGCCAGAGCTGCTAAAGTCGGCTTGCGGTTAACTCCTCAGCAATTATTTGAACATCAAACGATCGCTAAATTAGCAGAGGTGGTAAGCACAACCCAAGTAGTTCAGGCTGAACAAGGTTTAGTAACTGGTTCACTACCGCTGACACCGATTCAGCATAGGTTCTTTGAACGGAATATATCAGAACCACACCACTGGAACCAATCAATTTTGTTAGAGGCCGCAGAAGTGATCGAGCCAGCGATGTTAAAACAAGCGTGGCAGCAATTACTATTACATCATGATGCCCTTCGCTTGCGGTTCAAATTCTCAGAATGTGGTTGGCAAGCAGTGAACGCTAGCCTGGAAGAAGTACCATTTACACACATAGATTTATCGGCATTGGCATCAGATGCTCAACAACTGGCATTGGAGACAACGGCTGCTCAACTACAAGCTAGCCTGAACCTGTCAACAGGGCCGATTGTGCGGATGGCGCTTTTCAACTTGGGTGCAAATAAATCAAACCGCTTGTTTATTGCTAGCCATCACTTGGGAGTAGATCCCGGTTCTTGGCGAATCTTATTAGAGGATCTGCAAACGGCTTATCAACAAATCCGTCAAGGTAAAGCGATTGCTCTGCCACCAAAGACAACCTCTTATAAACAATGGGCTTTGCGGTTAGAGGAATACGCCCACTCCGCAAATTTACAGAAAGCTCAAAATTATTGGTTGAGCGATCGCCACAAGCAAGTTTCTCCTCTGCCTGTAGACTATTCTGGGAGTATCAACGATGTCGCATCAGAACAAGCTGTGACAGTAACGCTGAGTAACCAAGATACTCAAGCTCTGCTTCAGGAGGTTCCAGCAGTTTATCGGACTAATACACAAGAAGTTCTGCTTACTGCTTTTGCCCAAGCTTTTGCCCAATGGACAGGCGAAAATTTGCTCTTGGTTGATCTTGAAGAAAATGGGCGAGAAGTCAGTACCAGTGGAATAGATAATGTTGATATTTCCAGGACTGTAGGTTGGATTACTACTACTTATCCGGTACTTTTGGACTTGGAAAAAGTTGATCGTCCAGGCGATGCCTTAAAAGTGGTTAAGGAGCAGCTACGTAGTATTTCTGGTGAAGGCATTGATTATGGAGTACTGCGTTATTTAAATAAAGATGTAGTAGTTCAAGAAAAAATTCGGTCACTTCCCCAAGCAGAGGTAGCATTCCTTTACGTTGGTCAAATCGCTAAAAGCTTACCTCAAAATTCCTTGTTCCAATTGACCGAAGATTTACCTGATACGACGCGCAGTCTGCAAGCAACTCGTCCTCATAAGTTACATCTAATTGGGACAATTACCGAAGGTCAGTTGCAGCTTAATTGGTACTACAGCAAGAATCTGCATCGACTAGAGACAATAGAAAAATTATCTGACAATTTTATCAAGGCGCTCTTGTCTATAATTGCTCACTGCCGATCGCTAGAAACTGTAGATTATACCCCTTCAGATTTTGCGGCAGCAAATATCAATCAAGAAAATTTGACTAAGTTGCTCGCTCAAGTTGGTCAATCAGGCAGGAGGAATTTTTCATGAACAATAATATTGAAGATATCTATGAACTTTCACCCATGCAGCAGGGTATGCTTTTTCACAAACTTGCTGCACCCAGTTCGGTGGTGTATTTCGAGCAGAATTGTTTCACCTTGCAAACTCAACTTAATATCTCAGCCTTCCAAAAAGCTTGGCAACGAGTTGTAGATCGTCACCCGATTTTGCGTACCTCCTTTTATTGGGAAAATCTTGATAAACCTTATCAAGTCGTTCATCAGCAAGTAGATTTACCGTGGGAATTTCAAGACTGGCAAAATTTATCCTTACAAGAGCAACAAAAGCAGCTAAAAGCTTTCTTAAAAGCAGATAGCGATCGCGGCTTTGACCTTTCCCAAGCTCCTTTAATCCGCCTGACATTGATTCAGGTAGCTGATGATACTTATAAATTTGTCTTCAGTTTTCACCACATCCTCATGGAAGGCTGGTCTATTAGTTGGCTGTGGAACGAATTTTATCAACTTTATCAAGCCTTCTGCCAAGGTAAAGATTTATATCTAGAACGTCCGCGTCTTTACAGAGAATATATTACTTGGTTACAACAGCAAGACTTGCAGAAAGCAGAAGCTTACTGGCGACAGAAACTTAAAGGATTCACCGTACCGACACCAATTGCAGTAAGTAAAACTTCAGCTAGTTTTTCTAGTCAAAAAGAAGCTTATGATCGACAACAGATTCAGATATCGGCTTCTTTCACAACCGCCCTCAAATCTTTTGCACGCAAGCATCAGTTGACCTTAAATATTTTACTTAAAGGAGCTTGGGCTTTACTTTTAAGCCGTTATAGCGGTGAGTCAGATATAGTTTTTGGAGCCACATCTTCAGGCCGGCCGGCTGCGCTGCTAGAGGCAGAATCTATGGTGGGACTCTTTATCAACACGCTGCCACTCCGAGTAGAAGTACCTGCTAATGCTTTTCTTTTGCCTTGGCTGAAAAATCTGCAAGCCCAAGAAGTGGAAATGCGTCAGTACGAATACAGCCCACTATTACAGATCCAACAATGGAGTGAGATCCCTCGTGGTTTATCACTATTTGATAGCCTTTTAGTTTTTAATAATTATCTAGTAGATTCCAATCAAGGCAACCTAGCTCAAAGCATGGGGATCAGCGAATCTCGCTCATTTGAAAAGACGAACTATCCCCTAACTTTAGTAGTAGAGCCTGATGCAGATTCATTGCATCTGTTGATTCCATACGATACCCGGCACTTTGAAAGGGCTACTATTAGCCGAATATTAAATCATTTAGAGACTTTACTAGAAGGCATTGTAGGCAATCCGCAGCAGCGTTTATCAGAATTACCACTGTTAACTCCAGCAGAAAATACACAGTTTGCCCAATGGAATAACACGCAAACAGAATATCCGCAAAAAACATGTATTCATGAATTGTTTGAAGCGCAAGTTGAGAAAACACCCGATGCGATCGCAGTAGTATTTGCAGATGAGCAACTAACCTACCGCGAACTAAACACCAAAGCTAACCAATTGGCGCATTACCTCCGTTCATTGGGAGTAAAATCAGAAGTACTGGTGGGAATTTGTGTAGAGCGATCGCTTTTGATGGTAATCGGACTATTAGCCATCCTAAAAGCAGGTGGCGCATATATCCCCCTAGATCCAAGCTATCCTCAACAGCGCCTAGCTTATATGTTAGAAGACTCACAACCAACAGTCTTATTAACACAACAACAGCTAGTAGAAAATCTCCCAGCTCACAAAGCCAAACTAATTTGCTTAGATACCAACTGGGAAGTTATCGCCCAACATCGCCAACAAAACCCAGATTACCATCTTAGTAGCGATCGCCTAGCTTACGTCATCTACACCTCCGGTTCCACAGGCAAACCCAAAGGAGCGATGAATACCCACAGAGGAATTTGCAATCGCCTACTGTGGATGCAAGAGCAATATCAACTAACAGCCACAGATAGAGTTTTACAAAAGACACCATTCAGCTTCGATGTCTCAGTCTGGGAATTCTTCTGGCCATTGATAACAGGTGCGCGGTTAGTAGTAGCAAAAGCACAAGGACATCGTGACCCCAATTATTTAGTGAATGTGATTACACAGCAGCAAATAACCACAATTCATTTTGTACCTTCGATGCTGCAAGTGTTTCTCGAAGCTGAAAATTTGGAAACCTGTGACTCTTTACTGCGGGTAATAGTCAGTGGTGAAGCTTTGCCAGTAGAATTACAACAACGCTTTTGCGATCAACTCAATGCCCAACTGCACAATCTGTATGGCCCGACAGAAGCTGCTGTAGATGTCACCTTTTGGCAGTGTCAAAATAGTCTTACTACTCAAAAGACGGTTCCCATTGGTTATCCAATTGCCAATATCCAAATTTATCTTTTGGATGAGAATCTGAACTCTGTACCTATCGGAGTCCCAGGCGAAATATATATTGGTGGTGTAGGCGTAGGTCGGGGTTATTTAAACCGTCCAGAACTAACCGCAGAAAAATTTATCCCCAATCCTTTGAGCGAACAACCGGGAACACGTTTGTACAAAACAGGTGATAAGGCACGCTATTTACCCAATGGAGAAATTGAGTACATTGGTCGAATTGACTACCAAGTGAAGATTCGTGGCTTTCGTATCGAACTTGGAGAAATTGAGGCATTCATTAGCCAATACCCAACAGTACGAGAGACTGTAGTTGTGGCAACAGATACTCAAAGTTTAGTAGCATACATAGTCCCGCAAACAGAGCAAACACTAGCAATTTCAGAGTTGCGGAATTTCTTAGAATCCAAGTTACCAAGCTACATGGTGCCAACAGCTTTTGTATTGCTAGAAGCGCTACCTCTTACACCCAATGGTAAATGCGATCGCAAGGCTTTACCAGCACCAGATACTACACGCCCAGAATTGCAAGCAGTTTATCAGCCACCTCAAACTGAAGTAGAAAAAACTATTGCTGAGATTTGGCAAGAAGTAATCCAAGTTGAAAATTTAGGAATCCATGATAACTTCTTTGAACTCGGTGGTCATTCATTGTTATTAGTTCAAGTTCATAGCAAATTGCAAAAAACATTTCAGCGAGACTTCTCTATGATTGAAATGTTTCAATATCCTACTATTAGTCACCTAGCTAGATATCTAATTCAAGAGTCAAGCGAACAGCCATCTTTTACCCAACATTCTCATCGCCCCGAAAGCCGAACAGCTTCAGTACAGCAACGCAAACAAGCTAGAAAAGAACATCGAGCAGCGACAAAGCACAAGTCCCATTAATTTTGCAAGGTTTGTAGTAAACACTTTAGTGATTAAAAATCCAGGGCTTTAGTCGTGACTACGAACTTATTCAACAACAATGCACTAAAAAAGAAACCTATCCAAGGATATAAAATGACATTAAGCAAACAAGAAATGTCGAACCAAAATTATTTTGTTAAAACTGAGCAAAAATTACATGATGATATTGAAAAGCAAGTGATGCAACTGTTTAGTTCATCAAGCCAAGGAATATATATCGAAGAACAAATAGATGCAATAGTTAATGATTTATCTCAAGATTTTTTAAGTACAACCGATGCTAATAGTCGTATCGATTTAGATTCTTTACTAGACAATTATTCTGATAGTCAAATACCTGTCCAACCTGTTGATTTTGAGAGCTATATCCAAAATTTAGGTAACAATGTTGTAGCTCATTCAATACATACATCCTCGCCACGATTTATGGGTCACATGACCTCGGCGCTTCCTTCTTTTGTGCGCCCAATGGCAAAATTGATGACGGCAATGAATCAAAATGCTGTCAAGATAGAAACTGCTAAAGCATTAAGCTTTTGTGAACGCGAAGCTTTAGCAATGTTACATCGACTAATTTATCAATTTTCTGATAATTTCTACGCTCAACATATTCAACATAACTTAAGTACCCTAGGAATTTTAGTTTCTGGTGGAACCGTGGCAAATATCACGGCACTTTGGTGTGCCCGAAACGCTTCTTTGGCAGCAAAAAATGATTTTCTTGGTATAGAAAAAGAAGGTTTAGCCGCGGCTCTAGATTTCTATGGCTACAAAGGAGCAGTGATTATTGGTTCTGAATTGATGCATTTCTCCTTTGATAAAGCTGCGGATTTAATGGGTATTGGTACGCAGAGTTTAATTAGAATCCCCACTGACAGTAACAATCGAGTTAATATCCAGAAGTTGCGTCAAACTGTTAAAGAGTGTCGTGACCAAAACTTGCTAATTATTGCAATTGTAGGCATTGCTGGTACTACAGACTCAGGCGGAGTGGATTCATTGGCTGAGATTGCCGACATTGCACAAGCAGCTAATGTTCATTTTCATGTGGATGCTGCTTGGGGTGGGCCACTCATTTTTTCTGAACAACATCGTCATAAACTTGCTGGTATCGAAAAAGCTGATTCAGTAACTATTGATGGGCATAAACAACTATATCTACCAATGGGTATTGGGATGGTTTTTTTGCGCGATCCTTATATAGCAACAGCCATCGAAAAGCAAGCAAGCTATACCATGCGTAAAGGGTCATTTGATTTAGGTAAACGTGCTTTAGAAGGATCTCGGCCTGGTATGGCTTTATTTTTACACGCTGGACTGAATCTGCTAGGACTCAAAGGATATGAATTTTTAATTGATGAAGGAATTAGGAAAACTCAATATATGGCGGATCGTATTTGTAGTATGCCTGAGTTTGAGTTGTTGGCAAAACCTGATACTAACTTGCTTCTCTATAGATATATTCCAGAGCCATTAAGAGAGTTAGTTGCCAAAAAACAGTTGACTGAAATTGACAATCAACTGATCAATAATTTTAATGAATGTTTGCAGAAAACCCAGCGTCAAATTGGTAATACTTTTATCTCGCGGACTACAAAATCAGCCACTACTTTAGGCAAAGAAATTCCTATTATTGCTCTGCGAGCAGTAATTGCTAATCCGTTAACTAAAGAAGAAGATATTGATGCAGTGCTAAATGATCAAATTCAAATTGCTGCAAAAATTAATGCATTCAATTTTATTTAGAATAGTGACGATTTAGAAGATTACATAAGGTTTTGGTAATGAACTTTTTAACCGATATTAATAACTTAAATGCTCAAGAAGAAATAGCTATCGTTGGTATGTCAGGGCGTTTTCCTGGAGCCGAAAATATTGCTGATTTTTGGCGAAATATCCGAGATGGTGTAGAGTCTATTTCTTTTTTCACAGATGAAGAACTAGTATCGGCTGGAATAGATGCGGCATTGCTAAACCAAAGCAGTTACGTCAAAGCAGGTGGTGTACTAGAAGATGTAGAGTTATTTGATGCTTCATTTTTTGGTTTTTCTCCCAGGGAAGCTGAAATTACAGATCCACAACATCGTCTTTTTTTAGAATGTGTTTGGGAAGCTCTAGAAAATGCTGGCTATAACTCCCAAAACTATGATGGTCAAATTGGACTTTTTGCTGGTGTCGCTGCCAGTAATTATCTACTTTCCAACTTATATCCCAACCGAGAATTGATGGAGTCAGTAGATAGCTTTCAAATTTTGATTGGAAATGATAAGGATTTTTTACCCACACAAGTTTCATATAAATTGAATCTGAAGGGGCCGAGTATTAATGTTCAGACTGCTTGCTCCACATCTTTAGTTGCTGTTCATTTAGCTTGCCAAAGTTTACTGAATGGTGAAAGTGATATGGCTTTGGCTGGTGGCGTTTCTATAATGGTGCCGCAAAAGTCTGGTTATCAATATCAACCAGGGGGAATCCATTCTCCTGATGGACATTGCCGGGCTTTTGATGCCAAGGCTCAAGGAACTAATGGCGGTAATGGTTTGGGTGTAGTGGTTTTGAAAAGATTAGAGGATGCCATTGCCGATGGTGACTTGATTTACGCAGTAATTAAAGGTTCAGCTGTTAATAACGATGGTTCCTTAAAGGTGGGATATACAGCCCCCAGTGTCGATGGACAAAGGGAAGTTATTTTAGAAGCCCTTGCTTTAGCAGGAGTAGAACCTGAGACGATCGCCTATATAGAAACACATGGTACTGGCACTGCATTAGGAGATCCCATTGAAATCAAGGCTTTGACACAGGCTTTTCGTGCTAGTACTGACAAAAAAAACTTTTGTGCGATCGCCTCAGTAAAAACGAATATAGGTCATTTAAACACAGCAGCAGGAGTCACAGGCTTAATTAAAACAGTCCTAGCACTAAAAAATCAACAAATACCACCCAGTTTACACTTTGAACAACCCAACCCAGAAATAGACTTCGCCAACAGCCCCTTCTACGTCAACACCAAATTATCACCTTGGCAAAGCAACGGCACACCACGCCGCGCCGGAGTTAGTTCTTTTGGCATTGGCGGTACAAATACCCACGTGATTTTAGAGCAAGCCCCGGATTTAGGGCAGAGGGGCAGGGGAGCAGGGGAGCAGGGGAGAAGGTATCAATTGTTGGTAGTTTCTGCCAAAACTAGCACAGCTTTAGAAACAGCTACAGCTAATCTAGTCAGGCATCTTCAAGAACATCCTGAAATTAACCTTGCAGATGCCGCTTACACCCTACAAGTTGGTCGTCAAGCATTTGAACATCGACGTATATTAGTATGTTGTAACCAAAACGATGCGGTGGAAGCATTAACCAGCCAAAATCCGCAACGTGTATTTACCTACCACCACAAACCCAGTCACCGTCCAGTTATCTTCATGTTTTCTGGACAAGGGACGCAATATGTCAACATGGCGCGGGAACTCTACGAAGTTGAACCGACATTTCGCCAAAATATAGATACTTGCGCCGAGATTCTTCAGCAACACCTAAATCTTGACATCCGCCAGATACTTTTCCCTACAGAACAACAAATTGAAACTGCTAGCCAACAACTACAACAAACCGCCCTTACTCAACCAGCATTATTTGTTATTGAGTATGCCCTAGCTCAATTATGGATGGAATGGGGAGTACATCCAGAAGCAATGATTGGGCATAGCATCGGGGAATATGTCGCTGCAACCATTGCGGGTGTTTTTTCTCTCGAAGATGCTTTGGCTATAGTTGCCACCAGGGGACGACTGATGCAACAGTTACCCACAGGTAGTATGTTAGCAATTCCATTACCAGTAGAAAATTTGCGATCGCTCTTAACTGATGATACGCAAATTGCTGCGGTTAATAGCCCGTCTTCTTGTGTGGTTTCTGGTAAGAGTGAAGCTATAACTGCACTGCACAATCAATTATTACTCCAAGGAATTGAATGTCGAATGTTGCACACATCTCACGCTTTTCATAGTGAAATGATGCAACCGATTGTGCCAGAGTTTGTCAATGCTTTGAGCAAGGTGAAACTGAATGTGCCAAGTATTCGCTTTATTTCCAATGTGACTGGAACTTGGATTAGTGATAATAATGCGACTAATCCCAGCTATTGGGGTGAACATTTGCGGCAGACTGTGCGTTTTTCTGATGGTATATCGCAACTTTTGCAATTTGAGGGTGTTTTCTTGGAGGTAGGGCCAGGACGGACGTTAACTACTCTCACAAAACAACATTTACAATCTGATTCTAAACAACTGGTGGTGAATTGTTTACCCCATGTTAAAGAAGAACAATCTGATTTTGCTTATTTATTGCAAGCTTTAGGTCGGTTGTGGTTGTTTGGTGTTGAAATTGATTGGTCTGGATTTTATCTTCATCAACGGCATTGGCGTTTGCCTTTGCCTACTTATCCTTTTGAACGTCAACGTTATTGGATTGAACCTGAAAAACAAAAACCAGATAATTATTCTAGTTTAGTCTCACTGGGTAAAAAGCCTGATATTTCTGACTGGTTCTATATTCCTTTCTGGAAACCATCTTTAGTCTCAGCACCGCTTGAATACACATCTCAACAATCTTGTACTTTAGTATTTATTGATGAGTGTGGCTTGGGTGCTAAATTAGTCAAACAGTTAGAACAAAAAAACCAGAAAGTTATTACTGTCAAAGTTGGAACAGAGTTCACAAAAATTAGTGAAGGTGAATATGCTCTTAATCCTCAGTATAATTATGACTACGATACTTTAATTAAAGAACTATTAATCCAACATCAATTACCAAAGTCCATTGTTCATTTATGGAGTGTCACACCTGCCATTGACAAAGAATTGAAAATTGAAGAAGTTGAAAAATCACAGCTAACTGGATTTTATAGTCTACTATTTCTTGCCCAAGCTTTGTCAAAACAAGAAACTACGGATGATTTTCAAATTACAGTCATTTCTAACAATTTACAGGCAGTAACAGGAACTGAAGTGCTTTGTCCAGAAAAAGCAACTTTACTTGGTGCAATTAAAGTTATATCTCAAGAATATTCAAATCTTCATTGTCGTAGTATTGATGTTAATTTGCCTGATATTGGTAGTTGGCAAGAAGAAAAACTTGTAGAAAAGTTGCTGGCAGAATTAACTACTTCTAATTCTGATAAAGTGATTGCTTACCGAGGTTTGAATCGCTGGGTGCAACATTTTGAGCCAGTACACTTTGATGAAACTAATCTAGGAAAATCACAATTAAGGCAAAGGGGAGCCTACCTGATTACAGGTGGACTCGGAGGTATTGGACTTGTTATAGCAGAATATTTAGCTCAAACTGTACAAGCAAAACTACTATTAACAGGACGTTCGATTTTACCTAGCCGAGATGAATGGGAAAAATGGTTGATTACTCACGACGACACTGATAGTATTAGCTGCAAAATTCGCAAAGTAAAAGAACTAGAACAGTTGGGTGCAGAAGTTTTGGTAGTGAATGCTGATGTTACCAACCCCGAACAAATGCAAAATGCGATCGCTCAAGCTCAACAGCAATTTGGGAATCTAAATGGTGTGATTCATGCTGCGGGTATTCTTGGCGGCGAGTCTATTGAAAAGATACGGAAAATTGATTGTGAGCAGCAATTCCAACCAAAAGTACATGGACTTTTAGTTTTAGAAAAAGTTTTACAAGACAAACAGCTTGATTTTTGTTTATTACTATCTTCTTTATCATCTGTATTAGGAGGATTAGGATTTGTTGCATACTCAGCAGCAAATATCTTTATGGACGCTTTTGTACACAAACATAATCAAAATCATCCAGTTTCATGGACAAGCATAAGTTGGGATGGTTGGCAACTTCAAAAAGAAGATCAACAAAGTACATCTGTAGGTGTAAGTTTAGATGAATTAGCTATTCAGCCAGCAGAAGGTATAAAAGCATTTAAAAGAATTTTTAAATGTAGTCAGTTTAATCATATAATTGTCTCAACTGGAGAACTTAAAGCTAGAACTGACCAATGGCTAAAGCTGGAATCTTTACCAGCAAGAGCAGCAAATTTATTACTTCATGACAGACCTGATTTAGAAAATCTATATGTTGCTCCAAGAAATGAAATTGAGCAAAATATTGCTAATATATGGCAAGAGATTCTAGGAATCAGAACTGTTGGACTGAATGATAACTTTTTTGAATTAGGAGGAGATTCTCTCTTAATAATTCAAGTTCGCAGTAAAATTCTGAAATCCTTAAATAAAAATTTGTCCGTTGCTGAATTATTTGAATATTCAACCGTAAGTACCTTGGCTGAATATCTCGGCAAAAAACAAGTTGAGGAACCAACATTTCAACAAGCCGATCAACGTGCCAGCAGAAAAGAAGCGGCTATGCAAGAAAAAAGACAATTAATGCAACAAAGGAGGAAGGTAAATGGATAACCAACAAATCCAAGATTCCATCAAAGGCATAGCCGTAATTGGTATGGTTGGTCGTTTTCCTGGAGCTAAAAGCATTGATGAATTTTGGGATAATTTATGTCAAGGAAAGGAGTCAATTTCATTCTTTAGTGATGAAGAACTAGAGGCTTCAGGCGTAGATCCAGCATGGCTGAACGATCGCAATTATGTAAAAGCTGGTGTTCGTCTGTCAGATATCGAGATGTTTGACGCACCTTTCTTTGATTTCTCACCAAAGGAAGCCGAGATCATCGATCCTCAACACCGAATTCTGCTTGAGTGTGCTTGGGAAGCATTGGAAAATGCTGGTTATAACCCAAGTTCAGGCAAAGGCTTAACCGGTGTTTATGTGGGAACCAATATGAGTAACTATTTTCTGAGTAATCTCAGTTCCCACCCTGATATTATCCAATCAAGGGGTTTGGCAGTTATATATGGCAATAGTCAGGACTTTGCAGCTACAAGAGTTTCATATAAATTAAATCTGAAAGGGCCGAGTATCAATGTTCAGACTGCCTGTTCTACATCGCTAGTTGCTGTGCATTCAGCCTGTCAAGGATTGCTAAACTATGAGTGCGATATGGCTTTGGCAGGTGGGATTTCCATAGAATCTCTGCAAAAGCAAGGTTATTTTTATCAAGAAGGAAGTATCACTTCTCCTGATGGTCACTGTCGCGCCTTTGATGCTAATGCCCAAGGAACTATTTTTGGGGATGGCGCGGGTATTGTTGTCCTTAAAAGATTAGAAGATGCCTTGACAGATGGTGACTGCATTCACGCAGTTATTAAGGGTTCAGCCATCAATAACGATGGTGCGGCTAAGGTAGGATACACGGCTCCGAGTGTGAGTGGTCAAGCTGAAGTGATTGCTGAGGCTCAAGCGATCGCTGGGGTTGCTGCGGAAACTATCACTTACATTGAGGCTCATGGAACAGGTACAGCTTTAGGCGATCCGATTGAAATTAGTGCCCTGAAAAAGGCGTTTGCAGCCCGTACTAAACAAAAAAACTTTTGTGCGATCGCCTCAGTAAAAACAAATATAGGTCACTTAAACACAGCAGCAGGAGTCACAGGCTTAATTAAAACAGTCCTAGCCCTAAAAAATCAACAAATACCACCCAGCTTACACTTCCAACAACCCAACCCAGAAATAGACTTCGCCAACAGCCCCTTCTACGTCAACACCAAATTATCACCTTGGCAAAGCAACGGCACACCACGCCGCGCCGGAGTTAGTTCTTTTGGCATTGGTGGTACAAATGCCCACGTCATTTTAGAACAAGCCCCGGATTTAAGGCTAGGGGGCAGAGGGGCAGGGGGGCAGGGG
>NZ_JAWJTF010000174.1:8935-9211 GCF_048836525.1 Nostoc sp. CALU 546 | reverse complement strand
TCTCCTACCTGTTAACCTCTTGGTTAGCTGCTTTCTTTTTTTGTCGTTTTTGTTTCGTGGTCTTCTTTGTATTTCCTTCTCTAATTCTTTGGCTGCTTCGCGTTGCACATACTTGTTATCATCCTGGGTAGCTCGTTCTTTTAGGCTTGTTTTGGTGTCGGGGTCATCTTTGAAGTTCTTTGCTAATTCTTCGACTGCTGTACGTCGTACCAACTCAGTTATCATCTTGGGTAGTGCGTTCTTTTAGGCTAGGTTTTGGTGTCGGGGTCATCTTTG
>NZ_JAWJTF010000174.1:0-8839 GCF_048836525.1 Nostoc sp. CALU 546 | reverse complement strand
CGTACAAACTCATGATCATCCTGGGTAGCGCGTTCTTTTAGGATAGATTTGGTGTCTGGGTCATCTTTGAAGTTCTTCACTAATTCTTCGACTGCTGTACCTCGTACAAAGTTGTCATTATCCTGGGTAGCGCGTTCTTTAAGGATGGATTTGGTGTCTGGGTCATCTTTGAAGTTCCTAGCTAATTCTTCGACTGCTGCACCTCGCACACCGTAGTCATCATCATGGGTAGCGCGTTCTTTGAGGAAGTTTTTGGTGTCAGGAGATTCTTGCCAGGTCGTTGCAATTGCTATGACTGCTTGAGTACGAATTTCCTGAATTAGCTTAGTTTCTTCTTCATCTTCATAGGGGACATAATAGTACCAAAGGTCATATTTAGTTAAGTCTTTTAACTTACCAAGTAATTTCTTAACTGTTGACGCGATCGCCGAGCGATTTCTCACCTCTACAAGACACTTAGCCGCTAAAAATAGATTAACAAACTTTTCCTCTTCTCCATCTTGCGCCATTAAATACTCAAGAATATCGCCAACAAATCTTGGCTCAATCATTCCCGCAATTAGCAGCAAGACTTCATGCCAACTTTCATCTTGCCAGTGTTTGCCAAAAACTTCATTCTTAAGTTGCTCAATAGTCAGCGTTTGCGTTTCTTTAAACTGCCAGACAAACTCCCAAGCACAGAAATATTCTAAAAATGTCCGATGCACAAAAGCATAATAATCTGCCCCCAGGAAACATAACATAAAGTTGCGAGTCCGCAGTTGATTAATCATCACCTTCGCAGCTTCTCTGGGTTTATCAAATTCTATGGTTTTGAGATAATCAGTCAGAACTTTGACTAAATCATTTTCATTAATCAAATTCCCTGCCAAACCTTTCTCACCAGTTTGCATAAGATAAGCAACCTGACGCAGCATCGCTTGCTTATCTTTATAATCAATCGTCTTCGGGTCTAACCTCTTATCTTCTGTCAAAGCGCGTTCCACATCCCATTGATGTAGCAGTACCCGCGATGCTTGATTATAAAGCTCGGCTCTATCTCTTGGTAGCTCTTGATTACGATTAAGAATTGCCATCATCGTCAACAGCAGAGGATTTCCCGCCAATTCTGCAATAGATTTTGAAGCTTCAATTCCTCTTTTTAGCCGTTCCCGTTTTCTCACCTTATCTACTGCATCGGTAAAAGTTAACTCATGCCAACGGTAGATAAAATCCTGAATTTGTTCTGAGTCTAAATCTTGTAAGATAAAGTGGCGAAACTCAGCATTAAGCAATCGTTGCGGTTTATAGCCAACAATCCGAGAAGTGACAATTACCTGCACATCAGGATAGTCATTAGTAAAGCGATGAATATCAGTAATTACATCCTCTCGCTTACCAGGGTCAAAGACTTCATCTAAACCATCAAACATCACTAAGGCATTACCAGCTTTTAATTGTTTATCTAGTTCAAGCTGATTGAGATGATGAACAGCACCACTACATTGATGAAAGAATTCTAGAAAATTATTGCACTCTTTATCTTCCCGTCGCCGCATATAAGTGCGTAACTCAATTAGCAACGGAATTGGTAATGATATAACATTATCCAGTGGAGACTCGGCCCAATTCAAAGCCAGAAATTGCAACAATGTAGACTTACCTGAACCAGGATCGCCCAAAATCACAATATATTTATAATCTTGCTTCTTATTGACAACATCTAAAACTGAACGGATCGGCTGTTCAAAATAAACCCGTTTGTGGCGTTCTAATTCTTCTAATTCCACTTCTGCTTCTACTTGGTCGCTTTCTCGCAGCCGTCTAAGATGTTCTTTAGGCAGTTCGTGAACTTGTGGTAAAACTTGATGAGCTTCCCGGACATTTTGAGCAGTAAAAATCCGCCATAATTTCAGTTCGTTATAGGCATAGCCGCTAGTATCTAAACTATCTAACTTAAGATTGCCATAGCGTTCGCGGATTCCTTCTTGATATTTAATTAAATTAAAATCTACAATCACACCAGCAATTTCTTTGGTATTTATTTCAATATCAGATAACTTTTGTAATTCCAGGATATGGTGTAATTCTTTTGAATCTAAAAGAAGTTCTTGGACTTGTGTAAAATACTGTTCTGTAAGTGATTGCCAGTTAAATTTAAATGGCAGAGATTTTAATTGCAGCCTGTTCCAACTATCTTCTAGCGTATTAGCGTCTAAAGATTCACAATTAATATCAAAAGCCTTACCAAGAATTTCTGTAACCGACTTATCGCTAATAAATTTCTGGATATCTTTGGTGTACTCTTTAATCTCAGTTTCAGCAAGTTTGCAACGAACCTTTAACTGCTGCTGCATGAGTTGCAAAAATTCCTTTAAGGCTTTACCAGCAGCAATTTCTATGTCTTCCTTCTTAAGTTTCTGGAAAATCTTGCCAGGGATACCTTTTAATAAATCTTTAGCCCAATCTTTAGCAGCATCCTTGGCTAAATCTTCCAGAATGGGTTTAAAAATCAACCCGGCGGCCTGAGTTACACCCCAAATAGCTAACCAGTCCAGCATAATACTCGCTTCTGTTGAGATTTTGATTACGAGTATATCCACTAGCTGGAGTAATGTTTCCAGATTTCAGGGTTATTGCGGAAATATTACAGGTATCTAAGAACCTCTCTCCTAAAAGGCTACGGTGTACACACAAGTCGAATTACCCCCCTTAATCCCCCCTTGGAAAGGGGGGAAATAAGAAATCTAGTTCCCTCCCCTTTCCAAGGGGAGGGTTAGGGTGGGGTAAAACCTTGGGTTTTTCAGCTATTTCAGATTTGTGTGTACACCGTAGCCTTTTAGGAGAGAGACTTTGAATTTTCCCTCTTCCCGCGTCGGGAAGGGGTTAGGGGGTTAGGTTTTGCAGATTAATTGGAAACTGCGATGTCTACGACGGGCTGCGCGATCGCAATTTTACCCACTGCACGCCCAGTTTCGCTATAACTATGAGCCGCCGCTAGTTCTTGCAAGGGATATGTGCGATCGATTACTACACGAATCTTACCAGCTTCAATCAATTCTTTGAGAAAAAGCAAGTCCTTAACGTTAGGCTTCTCAAAGAGAAATTTCGCTTTTTGACCAGGAAGGAATGCTGTTAAAACGCTCTCTAAAAAGACTTCAGGGCCGGGTAGCGTGGTGATATAAATTCCGTTGGGTTTGAGAACTCTTTTGGTTTGAGAGAGCGATCGCTTACCCACTGCATCAAAGATAATGTCATACTGCGCTATATCTTGGGTAAAATCCTGCTGCGTATAATCAATCACGCGATCAGAACCCAGAGATTTCACCAAATCCAAGTTTTTAGTACTGCAAACTCCCGTCACCACTGCCCCTAAAGCTTTAGCAATTTGCACTGCAAAAATCCCCACACCGCCAGAAGCACCATTAATTAAGACATTTTGCCCTGTTTGAATATTTCCCTGATCTCGCAGTGCTTGCAGAGCCGTAAGCGCTGCTAAAGGTACAGCCGCAGCTTCTTCATAAGATAAGTTCGTTGGTTTGAGAGCCACCACACTTTCTGGAACAGCTGCAAATTCGGCATAACCTCCTCCAGGGAAACTAGTACTGCAATAAATAGCATCTCCTGCTTTAAAACGGGTGACACCAGAGCCAACGGCTACCACATCTCCCGCCACATCAAACCCCAGAATCTTTGGAAAATTGCTGCCGGTAATCAAACTCAACATCCCTTGGCGAATTTTCCAATCAATAGGATTAACGCTACTAGCACGAACTTTCACAAGTAACTGTGTTGGCTCAATTTTCGGCTGCTCCACATCTTCATACTGCAACACTTCAGCGCCGCCATACCGACGGATAACCACTGCTTTCATCGCATTCCTCCTGCTACCCTGTTTTTGTGAATGAACTCAGACAGCTTATGAATACAGTGTAGCGATGTCTAAGATTGGCATTTAACGAAGATGCTAGAGAAATTTCCTATATCAATATCAGTCTAAGACTACACCCAATACGGTTCGGTTAAGGCAAGAGACGCGATGAATCGTAAAGACTGATTATTGTAGAGACGGCGATTCATCGCGTCTTTGTGATCTAGAATTTTCATCAAAAAACCTTAACCGAACCGTATTGAGACTACACCTGTATGACAGCTAGTACCTTAGTATCTTACACTGGCTATGCAGTTGCTTAAAGTGCGTAGGCGCAGCCCGTCGTAGACATCGCTCTTTAAAAGTTAACACGGAACATTCTCTTTATTCTTCAGTGCTAAATACAACACCTTCATACAGCAATTCAATCGGACACTCCAACTCAATGCTCGATAAAGTGACGATATCTCCAGCCGTGTAGGGATAGTAAAGCCACATACTACCCTCTCCCCGACAGTAACGCTCAACGGAGATTTTTTCCGAGTCAATCAAGATATATTCTTGCAAACTGGGGATTGTCAAATAATAAGTAAATTTTTCACCCCGATCTTTCGCGCTTGTATATGGCGAAAGAACTTCGGCAATCAGCTTGGGATGTTGAATAAATTTGCGGGCATTCAGGTCTTCAGGGTCGCAACTGACAACAACATCAGGATAATAGTATCGGCTATGAAGAGTGAGTTGCACTTTCACCCCTGACACATTCGCTCGACAGCCTCTAGAACGCAGATGAGGATGTAAGGCAGTGTACAAGTTAAGTGCAATGTCGTTATGGGGAATTGTACTGCCTGTCATGGCAAATACTTCGCCATTAGCATATTCGTAGCGAAGGTCTTGCTGAGGTTCCCATTCGAGATATTCCTCAACGGTCATTTTTGGCGGCTGTTGGGAAATGGCTATCATAAACTCAGATTTATTTCACGCTTGGCTTGATTGTAGCTTTTAAACCTCTCTCTAAGTCTCTCTCCTAGAAGGAGAGAGACTTTGAATTTTCCCCCTTCCCGACGCGGGAAGGGGGTTAGGAGGTTAGGTTTTTGCTAAGGTTTGTAATGAGCAATTCAGAAAAATCATTGCGATCGCTCAATCATGTTAGATTATAGTTTGTTGTTTCTCTTAAACACAAAATCCGACAGGTTCCTACCCATCTCCTCATTGTGGGAATGAAGAAGAAGAGTTAAAAGTTAAGTTTTTTGAAAATGATATGCAGCAACACACCTATTTTCATTACCTCATATCGCTTATCACACAAGACTTACAACCACAATTGAATATGATTGTCAAAGCAAAAATTAAAAAAATATGAAGTGCATTTTTACCCTCAAAAAAATGATATGTTAGATACAGAATTGAATTTCGCACGTTTCTGGAGTAAAACAACATAGATTACTCCAGTTTTTCACCCTCAAACCCTTGGCATTTATTGCTTTTGACGGAAATTGAGGGTAGTCTGAGTACACATTTAAATAACCAAAACCTAGCTGCAAATAGATTAAATTCTTTGCTGGGATTAGGTTTTAGCTGAGTACAAAGAAATCCTGAACCCCTATATATAAACACTAGAACCCCAACCAAAAAATACTAGAACCCCTACCTGAAAAAAACTTTTTTAATTCTTGTAACGCTTGAAGAATTAGGGTTTTTAGTATTTGAGTACAAACGTAATAAATCCAATAAATTCTATCCTAGAGAGACGCAACATCTGGCTGGGAGACGGCTGCTATAAATCTTATATCGCCAATCACCTAACGCTCTGAAACAAAACAAAGCGAAGGGTGAGTGGAGGGATGACATAGCACCATGCCTGAAGTGAAGAGAAGTCGCGGCTGTAAGCACAAATTCTACCCAAGAACCGAACGTTGACACACACCAGCCGAACATCAGATATCTATCGCCTGCCTGACTTGAAAACAAGTCGCCCGAACCCAAGGGTTTGCAGGCAGTGTGGAAGACGCGACTTCAATTCTGGGCATGAAAGAGCAACAACATCTCCCACAGTGGCAGCCAAGTCCACCGACCTTTTGCGAAATTCAATGACATCACCGTCTACACGACTCCTCAACTCCAACGCTACGGAATCGCCAACCCAAGCAAAATCAGGTGGTTGCGGCTGTGACAGCACCACCAGCACCACCGTGGAAAGGGACGAAAAGCTCCAAGAACGCATTGCTAAACATCCCTGCTACAGCGAAGACGCTCATCACCACTACGCCCGGATGCACGTTGCAGTTGCACCAGCTTGCAACATTCAATGCAACTATTGCAACCGCAAATATGATTGCGCTAACGAAAGCCGCCCTGGAGTAGTTAGCGAATTGCTAACACCAGAACAAGCAGCACACAAAGCTTTGGTCATTGGTGGTAAGATTCCCCAAATGACAGTTGTGGGAATTGCCGGCCCTGGCGACCCATTGGCGAACCCAGAAAAGACTTTCCGCACATTTGAGTTGATTGCAGAGCAAGCACCAGACATCAAGCTTTGCTTATCAACCAATGGTTTAATGCTGCCAGATTACATCGATCGCATTAAACAATTAAATATAGATCACGTGACGATCACCATTAACATGGTAGATCCAGAGATCGGTGCATTGATTTATCCTTGGGTTCACTACAAACGCAAGCGTTACAGAGGTCTTGAAGGTGCAAAAATCCTCCACGAAAGACAAATGGAAGGATTGCAAGCCCTGAAAGACGCTGACATCTTGTGCAAAGTCAACTCCGTAATGATTCCCGGAATTAATGACCATCACTTAGTTGAAGTGAATCGAGTCATTCGTGAGAAAGGTGCATTCTTGCACAACATCATGCCATTGATTTCTGCACCAGAACATGGCACACACTTTGGTTTAACCGGTCAACGCGGCCCCACACCCAAAGAACTCAAAGAAGTTCAAGACAACTGCTCTGGTAACATGAAAATGATGCGTCACTGTCGCCAGTGCCGCGCCGATGCAGTCGGATTGTTGGGAGAAGACCGCAGCCAAGAGTTTTCCAAAGAGAAATTCTTGGAAATGACTCCCGAATATGACATGGAACAACGCGCTACTGTTCACGAAGGAATTGAGAAGTTTAAAGAAGAACTTAAAGTAGCCAAAGATAAAGCGCTAGCTGGTAAGAAAGTTGCCAATAGTCCGAAAGTTTTAGTTGCAGTAGCAACCAAAGGCGGCGGATTAGTTAACCAACACTTCGGTCATGCAAAAGAATTCCAAATTTACGAAGTGGGTGGAAACGAAGTTCGCTTTATCGGTCATCGCAAAATTGACCAATATTGCCAAGGTGGATACGGCGAAGAAGCTTCTTTTGAGCATATTATGAAAGCGATCGCAGATTGCAAAGCAGTTTTAGTCTCCAAGATTGGTAACTGTCCTCAAGAAAAATTGCAAGAAGCTGGAATCAAGACAATTGAAGCTTACGACGTAATTGAAAAGGTTGCTTTGGAGTTTTACGAGCAATACGTTAAGGAATTAGGGAATAACGAATAGGGCATGGGGCATAGGGCATGGGGCATGGGATAAGAATTATCCTCAATGCCCTCGCCTAAACCCAATCCTCAATGCCCACTTGCCCTGAGCGTTCGCGCAGCGTCTCCGTTAGGAGAAGCCGAAGGGATGCCCAATGCCCAATGCCCCATTCCCAAAAGGAGAATAAATCATGGCTTACCAAATTCTTACTAGCCAGTGTATTTCCTGCAATCTCTGTCTAACGGTATGTCCCACAAATGCAGTTAAAGTGGTTGACGGACAGCACTGGATTGACCCTGAACTTTGTACAAATTGTGTTGGTAGTATTCATACCGTGCCTCAGTGTAAAGCTGGTTGTCCCACTTGCGACGGTTGCGTTAAGCAGCCTAGCGATTATTGGGAAGGCTGGTTTACCAATTACAACCGTGTAGTCGCTAAATTAACAAATAAACAAGATTACTGGGAACGTTGGTTTCAAAGCTATTCCCAGAAATACTCTGAGCAGTTGCAAAAGCGTCAATCCCAATCAGTGGGTTCTGAAGCTTAATTAAATAATTCCTAATTTGTAATTGAAGACAACAATGCAAAATAACTGCATCTATCTCGATAATAATGCCACCACTAAGGTAGACCCAGAAGTTATAGAGGTAATGTTACCTTACCTCACAGATTATTACGGCAATCCCTCCAGTATGCATACCTTTGGTGGGCAAGTCGGTAAAGCAGTGAGAACCGCAAGAGAACAACTTGCAGCCATCCTGGGAGCCGATGAGTCTGAAATTGTCTACACAAGTTGTGGAACTGAGGGAGATAACGCGGCGATTCGAGCCGCACTGTTAGCGCAACCTGAAAAGCGACATATCGTCACTACCCAAGTTGAACACCCCGCAGTACTCAATGTCTGCAAACAATTAGAAACCCAAGGTTATAGTGTTACCTATCTATCAGTAAATAATCAAGGGCAGCTGGATCTAGATGAACTAGAAGCTTCCTTGACGGGTAACACCGCCCTGGTGACAATTATGTATGCTAATAACGAAACTGGGACGATTTTCCCGATTGAACAAATTGGGTTGCGCGTTAAAGAATATGGCGCTATCTTCCATGTAGATGCGGTGCAAGCAGTGGGAAAAATCCCTCTGAATATGAAGACTAGCACCATCGATATGTTAACCTTGTCTGGTCACAAGCTGCACGGGCCTAAAGGAATTGGTGCTTTGTATATCCGGCGCGGGGTTCGGTTCCGTCCCTTCATAATTGGGGGACACCAAGAACGCGGACGTAGGGCGGGAACTGAGAATGTTCCAGCAATTATCGCCTTGGGCAAAGCTGCTGAACTAGAACTGTTACACTTAGAAGAAGCGACGGCAAGAGAAAGAAAACTGCGCGATCGCCTGGAACAAACTTTACTTGCTAAAATTCCCGATTGTGTAGTCAACGGTGACGTTACGCAGAGATTGCCAAACAC
>NZ_JAWJTF010000023.1:25027-99368 GCF_048836525.1 Nostoc sp. CALU 546 | reverse complement strand
ACTTTGCGATTTACTGAGATTCGCTTGCCATTAATCCTGACTCAAGAAATCTTTCTGAGTGTATCGTTTAATTTAGCTTTTGTTTAGTATGACTTTTAGAGAATAGCAGATTCAGGTATGTTGTAAATTAGCCTCGGCGAAACAGAGCTTCTAGATAAACCTGGGAAACACGGCGATCTCCATCAGCATTTTGCAACAGAAACAGTGAGATAGCTGCGGTAATAAGGCGATGTTCATCCCAATCAGGATGCTGTTCTAGATAGCTGTTTAAAGACTACAGTAGATCCTATGCTACAGACAAATCTTCGGCTCAGTGACGACTCAAGTGGAAAAATTATTTTCGCGTCACGGTGGAATTAACCTCGTATGTAATTAACAACTTCCTTTGACGGTTACAAATCAAAATCAAGGCTGAATGTTTCCCCACCATAATCTTCTTCTTTCTCCTCTGGAAATGGAGTTGGAGTCCAAGAGGTGAGTTGGTTATCTTCAGTATTAATGGCTGTAGAAGCTAAAAGTTGTGCGGGTAATCCAGCCTTGATGAAAACAAAATAGCAATCAACTATAAAGTAAAGCGTGTCCAGGTAACTTTTATCTAGTTTTTGCGATTCTGCAAATATGCGCTCTCGGTAATTATCTTTAAGGCGAACTTTTTCCGGTGCTAAGTCTTTTTTATCTGCCATAGTTATATTCACTTAATAGATGTTGCAGGATTCTTGCTGCTAATGGTTTTTGCCATTTCTAAAAGCCCAAAGACATTGGCTTCTACCGGATTGTCCAGGATTTTGAAGCCGTTTTTCTCCAACAGCTTCTTAAATCCAGGTAAGAGGCAGCCTCCACCAATCGCCCAGATTTCATCCCCTTGGTGCTTGGCATCCAATGTGAGATTCACCACTTTCTTCAAGTATTTTTCATACCAATCTTTCAAAGAAGCACTGTATATATCTTTGATATCGATGTCACGGCTGTACCTGGTATGCCCCATTTCCAGACAAAATCGGATTTTGGAGGCATCCCCGATTTTTCCGCCATTTAAATGTTTCATTTTTTGGGAGATATCATCGATGAGAACTTCTACACCTATAGGGTAAGCAGTGTGAACTTCTCGCTGACCCCGGTTGTAACGAGAATACAGGGTCGTACCATTGCCAAAGTCTAAAATAGTTAGCTTTTTGGGTAATGGATGCCCAAACAATGCACCCATCCCCTCTAGTACAACTTTAAGTACTTCTACTTTCACGTCTGATTGTTTGCCAGCAAGTATTGGCTGATATTCTCCATTGAGTACTTTTTGTAGTTCTGATGCCAGAGCAACATCATGTAAGCTGACGACTAATTTTAAGTGCCAAGCCTTACGGTGTGGTAGATGTGCCAATGCACCCAATAAAGTCAATAATGCGTTGTTGACTTTGTTTTCATTATTATCGGTATTCCGGTCAAAATAATTCCCTGTGCGGTAAGCAGACTCTCCAACTGTATAAGCACTACCGTTAAAGACTACACGCCCTGGCACATCTTCCATCTCGGCATTGGTTATATAACTCGGCACACGAATTACTTCAAATCCTTCGACTAAAAGTTTGAGACTTCCGTAACCGTTATCGAAACCCGCAGGAAAAATTTTTTGCAACGTGTGAATGTTTGACATAAATACAAAAGTAATACACTTTGATTTTTGAAAATTATCTGTTGAAGTGATCTGCAAGGGCAAGAGAAAGAAGAATAAAATATCTTCCCCTTTTTTGCCTAATCTCAAGAGCTTATCATAACCCCTTGGGGGCTAAATGGGGTACAAAATGTTAATCAGTGAAATATACCCCATTTAACACCTATATGTACCCTATATAGGGGTCAAAATTTCACCAAAGTCTTGAACTATTGTTGGGGTATATGTAGCCCCCATATAGCCCCCAATAGGAATTTTTGAAATCTTTTTTATCAACGTAGCAGAAATTAATTTTAGATCGTTGTTAACTCTTTGATTTATACTCTACTGTCAAGGTCTAAATTAGCTTTACGCAACGCAAGATGTCTAGCCAAAGCTCTGATACACTTGGAATTTACCTACGAGAAATTGGTCGCATTGATAGGCTATTACCTGAACAAGAAATTTTCTATGCAAGACTTGTAAGGTCTATGCTGGCACTTGAGCAGCAAAAGAATCTTCTTGTGCAACGGCTAAAGCGTTCTCCAAATGGGTCTGAACTCTCTGCCGAGGTGAATAAAACAGAAGCAGAATTAACCCAAATCCTTGAACAAGGGCAATTGGCAAAACATTTAATGATTACCGCCAACCTCCGTTTAGTGGTTGCAGTCGCTAAAAAATATCGTTGGAGTAAGCTGGAATTTTTGGATCTGATTCAAGAGGGAGCAATAGGTCTACAAAAAGCGGTAGAAAAATTTGAGCCGAATCGGGGCTATAAATTTTCTACTTATGCATACTGGTGGATTCGGCAAGCAATTACCAGAGCAGTTGCAGAACAATCCCATACTATTCGCCTACCCCATGACCTGACTAAAAGATTGATGCAAATCAAAAAGGCACACGTTGAACTTTTTCAAACCTTGGGAAGAACACCCACTATTATAGAAATCGCTGAAGCTGTTGATGCATCACCTAAACAAGTTGCCGAATGCCTAAACGCATTTCGTCCGCTAGTTTCTTTAGAGCTAGGAATTGGAGAGGAGCAAGAAAACCAACTGCAAGAGATATTACCCGACGAAAGAATCTCCGCACAAGAGTATGTTGCTCTAGAATGTCTCCGATCAGATTTACAGGATTTATTAGCTACCTTGAAACCAAATCAACGCCAAGTCTTAATGTTACAGTTTGGGTTGTCGGGCGAGGACAAGTTGACAGCAAAACAGGTTGCACAAAAACTTAATCTCAGCCATTCCAAGGTACGCTCTGCTCATGGACAAGGTATCAAAGCTTTACGACGTGAGCAAGACAAAATTAAAAATTATTTGGCTAGTTAAAACTGTTTATGGCAAAGGAGAAGGAATCACTTTTGTTGAAAGTACTTCTGGCGTATTCAGTCTAATCGCCGTTTGCTCACATTTGGGACATCTGAGTCTTAGACAGAATAAGATGCAGTAACTTCTAGTCCAGTTTTAATCATCCTCGTTAATTAAAATCTCTATTTGAGCAAACAATAATTCAAGCTTCTTGCGCTTTTTGGGATTATCCCATAGCTTTGATTTTTTCATTTTCTTATAGGTAGAATCTATTTGCTTCTCTAATTCCTTCTCTTCTGTTGACGACTTACGGGTTTTCAACCTTTCTCGAATTTCATTTAATGATAAATTTTGTAATATCGCCTCTTCCAATAAAGCAATACGTTCTGTCTTCTCTTTCAACTTAGCGATTACTTTAGCTTTTGTGTATTCAATTTTTCCTTGGCGTAGAACTTCTAAAATTTCATCAGGCAACCGCAAGAGAGGAAGTCTGTTAGCAGTGAACGACTCCCATTCCATAAGCCCCAAGCCTGTAAAAATCATTTTTACATCCTCTGCATGAGAATTACTGATAACGTTATCAGTAACTTTTCCCGCCAAAATATTTTGCATTTTATAAAGTAAAGATATAACTTCTGGCACTTTCTTATCTAGTTGAAGTGCTATAAGTTCTAAAATACCTTCTGTTTCTTCAATAGGATTGAGATCGTCTCGCTGTAAATTTTCTACCAATGACAGTTGCAGGGCTTCCTGATCATTTAACGAACGTGCAATTACAGGTACTTCAGTTAATCCTGCTAAACTAGCTGCTCTGTAACGCCTCTCTCCGGCTACCAACTCATATTTATCATCAGATAAGTAACGGACTAACAATGGTTCTAAGATGCCATGTTCTTTAACCGACTGTACTAACTGCTCTAGCTTTTTTGGATCAAAATAACGGCGAGGCTGCTGAACAGAGAGTTGAATTTTTTCGATAGTGACAAACTGTCCACAGGGAAGAGTGTCTACAGACTCGCCAATCAAAGCTTCTAATCCCTTAAGACGGCGACCATAAGGCTTATCACGCTTTATACTCATAATAATTTCTCCAGCCCTTTAACAATTTTTTTTAGGATTGATAAAGCTGGATGCTTAGGATTAAAGATTGCCAGAGGAACATTTTCTTCAGCAGCATCAGCAAAAGCAGTAGATCGAGGAATTGGGTCATAGACTATCCCAACCTGTGACAGTTGTTCTTGAATAGCTAATAGTGTTCGTTCATCTTGGCTATTACGTGAATCAAACATCGTTGGGATAAACCCAGCAATTTTTAACTTTCGATTTGGAAGAGACTTAACGCGTGTTACTGTATTTAAGAGTAATTCTGTCCCCAAGAATGCCTTGTATTGCGTCTGGATCGGCACTAAAACGTGAGTTGATGCCACTAAACTGATATAAGTAAGAATGCCTAAACTAGGGGGGCAGTCAATCAAAATAAAATCATACTGTTCGCTTACAGGTTCCAAAGCATATTTAAGACGTAAATCACGCATATCTGCTACTACTAACTCTAATTCAGCTGAAGTCAGATCCTGAGATGACGGAACAAAATCCATCCCATGAATTTCTTTAAGAATTGGTAGTGCTTCCTGATCAATCACTGCATTATAAATGGTTTTTTCTTGGGATTCAGGCGCAATTCCCATAAAGTTAGTAAGTGAAGCTTGAGGATCTATATCAATTAAAAGAACTCGGTAGTGATGCTTGGTTTTAGCAGGCTTTAATTGTGCTAAGTGATAACCAAGATTAATCGCTAGAGTGGATTTCCCAACTCCACCAGCTTGATTAAATAAACAAATAATAAGGCTCACTAAATTGGCTCACTTATAATTTCGGCTAACTTTTTCTTGAAAACTAGATTATAACGACAACGGAGTAAGCACAGATAATATTTGGCTATCTAAATTTGGACTTTCATAAGCTTATATAGTTGAATCAACTCAAAAGCTTATCATCACTTCGTTTTAAATAAATTAAGCTGGGCTACTCCGCGCTGCTGTCCAACTAGCCACCGTAGTTCTACCACAAAGTTAGATGTATTTCATCAAAATCAAGGTAGAGGGAACGTGCGGTGTCAATTTCTCTTTGTTTCTGAAGATAGTATCTGATGTATTTGGTGCTTCTTCATTACACTAATTTCAGGCAGGCAACTTAGTATTTATGTACTATAATTAACTGATTTCTAGTATTATAATGATGTGCGGCATCTGATGATAAGCAATGTCCACTCCACCGAATCTTTCCCCTCAACAAGTAAGCGCCTTTCCTCAACACGAAACAATCACCGGAGTCGTAGAACGTTTAACTTTTTACTCTGCTGAATCGGGTTACACTGTGGCAAGGCTGACCCGTCCCCGTAGCACCGAACTGACAACAATTGTCGGCAGCTTTGCTAACATCCAGCCAGGGCAGACTTTACAACTAACTGGTTTCTGGCGTGACCATCCACAATTTGGGCCACAGTTCCAAGTCATCAATTATCAAGAAACCAAACCAGCCACTCTTACCGGAATTGAGAAATATTTAGGCAGTGGACTCATAAAAGGTGTTGGGTCAGTAACAGCCAAACGCATCGTCGCTCACTTCGGTTTAGAAACGCTCGACATTATCGAAAACCAGATTGAACGACTGATTGAAGTCCAGGGTATTGCCAAAAAGCGGATCACTCTCATCAAAAACGCTTGGTCAACTCAAAAAGCGATCAAAGAAGTGATGGTGTTTCTCCAGGGGCATGGCGTTTCTACCACTTATGCTGTGAAGATTTACAAGCAATATAAGGATGAAGCGATCGCCACTGTTACCCATAATCCTTACCAGTTGGCAGCCGACATCTACGGTATTGGCTTTCTGACTGCTGACAAGATTGCAAGAAATATCGGAATTGCCCCTGACTCAGAATTTCGTTACCGTGCGGGGATTATCCATTGCCTAAGTGAAGCTGCCGAAGATGGTCATTGTTACTTACCACAAAGCGAACTGATTGAGTCGGTAATCAAACTGCTGACAACCGAATCTCATCAGCCCACAGAAGAAGCGGTTGCGATCATTATTAAAGATATGGCTCTCGCAGATGAACTGATTAGAGAGCGGGATGAAGAGAAAACACTACTTTGCTACAAGCCAACTTACTTCCATACGGAACAGAATTTAGCTCAACTGATACGCCAACGCTTGGAAAATCCTGTTGGCACTGACATTGAGCGCGTGCGTGATTGGATTGAGCGCTTTACAGCCAGCCGTAAAATTCAGCTTTCAGAACAGCAACGCCAAGCTGTAGAAACAGCAGCGTACTCCAAAATCATGATCCTCACTGGTGGCCCTGGCGTTGGAAAGACCTTCACAACTCACACCATTGTCAGCCTGTGGAAAGCAATGGGTAAATCTATTGCTCTAGCTGCACCCACTGGACGGGCTGCTCAACGCTTAGGTGAAATGACTGGGCTGGAGGCAAAGACAATTCATCGCTTGTTGGAATTTGACCCGCGCTCAAGGGGTTTCAAGCGCGATAGCGAAAATCCTTTACCCCACACGGCAATTATCGCTGACGAAGCTTCGATGCTTGATTTGTTTCTGGCTTACTCCTTAATTAAAGCAGTACTAGCTGGCGCTTTACTGTTGTTGGTGGGTGACATTGACCAGTTACCATCTGTGGGCCCAGGTCAAATACTGGCTGATTTGATTAATTCTGGTCGTGTGCCAGTAGTGCGGTTAACTCAGGTATTCCGCCAAGCTCAAAACTTGTGCAATTATCACTGCTGCTCACCAAATTAATCGAGGAATTTATCCCACAATCGAGCCAATCTCCGACAATCCTGTGTCTGATTGTCTGTGGCATGGTGGAGGTCATCAGCCTGAACATGGAGTGCAAGCAATCTGCGAGTTGATTACCGATTTGCTCCCTCGCTTAGGTTTTAATCCTGCCACTGATGTCCAAGTGCTTTGCCCGATGACACGGGGAGTAATCGGGACTCGTAACCTGAACACAGTATTGCAGCAATTGATCAACCCACCCAGCCCCAACAAGGTGGAGATTAATAGAGGTGGGAATTTATTACGCGAGGGCGATCGCATCATTCAGCTAACCAACGACTACAACCGAGAAGTCTTCAATGGCGACTTAGGAATTATCCAAAACATTGATACTGTCGAGCAGGAAGTTGCAGTGCAATATGGTGAGCGGACTGTGGTTTACGATTACGCTGACCTCAATGAAATTGCGCTAGCGTGGTGCGTGACTATTCATAAAAGTCAGGGGTCAGAATATCCGGTGGTGATTCTGCCAATCTATATGCAGCATTATATGATGTTGACTCGGAACCTGTTTTACACTGGGCTTACCCGTGCCAAGAAGTTAGCGATCGTAGTTGGAGCAAAAAAAGCGATATCTTTGGCGGTGCGCTCTACTGATGACCAACGGCGGTACACAAGGTTACAGCAGAGGTTACTTCAGGCAGGACTGCATTAATATTTCTTGGTTATTAAATAATTCGTAATTCGTAATTCGTAATTAAGTTTTG
Source organism: Nostoc sp. CALU 546 (assembly GCF_048836525.1). NCBI lineage: Bacteria > Bacillati > Cyanobacteriota > Cyanophyceae > Nostocales > Nostocaceae > Nostoc > Nostoc sp. CALU 546. The sequence continues at coordinate 91,851 of NZ_JAWJTF010000023.1, read as the reverse complement.
TGATGGAGATTTAGACCCCGACCCAAAACTTGCTTATTTTTTGAACTGCGGGATTTAAACCCACGGTACTCGGTTAAAAATAGAAAATTTTAATGAGCTATTTGATTTATACTTTTAAATCCCCTGGTTTAAAAAAGTCGAAAAGTTTGTATGTCCAGCCTCAGTTCAGACATGGTTCGCATCTATTTGCAGGAAATTGGTCAGTATCCTTTATTAAAGCCAGAGGAAGAAATCGCTTATGGTAGACAGGTACAAGAAATGATTGTCATTGAGCAATCTAAAAATGAACTCACTCAACAGCTAGACCGTGAACCAACAATGACAGAATTAGCCAACGCTGTTGAAAAAACTGAAACACAAATCCGAGCAGCGCTACACCTTGGTCAAAAAGCTAAACAGAAAATGGTGACAGCTAACTTGCGACTGGTAGTATCTGTTGCCAAGAAATACCAGAACCGGAATTTGGAATTCTTAGATTTGATCCAAGAAGGATCAATAGGTTTACAAAGGGGTATAGAAAAGTTTGATCCCAACCGGGGCTATAAGCTATCGACCTATGCTTATTGGTGGATTCGCCAAGAGATTACACGCGCTATAGCAGAACAATCGCGCACTATTAGATTACCTATTCATCTCACTGAAGTACTTAATAAAATTAAGAAGGTGCAGCGAGAAAGCTTTCAAAAACTCGGTCGTCATGCCACTGCTGAAGAAATTGCATCAGCATTAAACATAAGCACAGATAAGCTTCGGGAATATCTCACCGCTTCTCGCACAGCCATCTCTTTAAATAAACAAGTCGGAGATGAGAAAGAGACAGAATTGGGCGAAATTTTAGCAGACGTTGGCGCTTCACCAGAAAAACTACTCACCCAAGAACTTCTATCGCAAGATGTAGCTAAATTCTTAGAACCATTGACACCTATACAGCGTCAAGTGTTGACTTTAAGCTTTGGGCTAGAGAACGATCAGCATTTCAATCTAGCTCAGATTGGCCAACAGCTAAACCTTAGCCGAGAACGGATTCGTCAAATCCAGGTAAAAGCTATAAGTATTCTCCGCCATCGACAAAACGACATGCAAGAGTATTTATTTGATTAAGTAGAATTACTTTCGTCAGATGATGCACGGATCTTGTAGAACTAAGACGAAAAACTATATTAAAGAAGTAAGTCCACAACAGTAATCAGTCAATGCCCAGCAAAACTATTGAAGTCCGAGAGTACACCGTTAGAGCGCACAAGCGGGAAATTCACACCCGCGTTTTCAACTTCGTATGTAAACAGTGTGAACAACCCACACAACGAGAAACCTTTGGTGTGCGACCGCTCTACTGTGAAAAATGCCGTCCTCCTCAACCTCCCAAGCAATCGAAAGTAGTCCCTATAGGCAAGAGGAAACCCAGAGCGATGAACTACAAGAGTGGGAAGGATATAGCTGGGTAATTTTTTGCCTCAAGGTTAAGAGCGATACCTTCTCTTCTCTTTCAGAGACGCACTCGCGTTCGAGAGGCAATGCCTTCGGCACGTCTTCGACGAATGCCAACGGCGGACGGTTACGCCATCGCATGAAAGTGAGTGAAGCAGTGCGCTCATTCGCTCAACCTAACTCAAACTGGTAAAAAGTAATAAGAATGAATGTCACCTTTGTAAAAAAGAAACCTAATTTACGCACTGTATTTATCGAATCGTAGACATTAGCTACGGGTGAAAGCGTTTATTGATTTTTTAGCAAAACGATTTGGCAGTCTGCCCTACTGGGAAGATACGGCAATTTAAGGGTGTAGGAATCGATGGAATAGATTTGCTGTCTATTTGGAGAGATTCGGTTTCACAACGTCAGGAAAGCTCTCAAAATTGCGCCGCACCCAATCCATGCCTACTTCATTGTTGAGTTTAATTTTCTGAGGTGTATCCGGATAAATTTTGCTCAAAATATCTGCATCTTGCTCGACAACAACCTTGCCAAATTTTAGATAGGTGCTGCCAAACAGCTTAAAGACTGGATGCTTTGCCTGACCAAACAGTAAAATATAAGTCCGGGTGCGATTCTCAGCTTCTGGCACAAAGAAATGACACTGGGCAGCTTTACCAAGCGGCATTTCGCCATGAAAAATTATCAGGGATGGAAAGTGGTTTTCCAGGTGCGCTTTGATGGTACTGGGCAACAGCATTAAGTCAGGCTTTCTCAGCTTTTCGCTTAGGCTGTAAGGAGCGGTTGGCATATCGTAGAACGCATGAGAATGATGCCCATCGTCAACAAACTGATGAAACTCCACTTCGGTAATCCGAAATAAATCTCGGTGAGTACCATTTTGATGATTGTAGTCATGCATGTTCAGCAGCATCGTCAGCAGATCCGTCTCGATGCTGCGATCGCCTGTATGCCCAACAAAATAGTATTTTTCGGCGATTTCATTCAACACAGTCGGAATGGCTATCTTCGGCGCATAGCCGCCATACGACCAGATGAAATCCCCTTGAGTGATTAATTCTAGAGGTTGTAATTGAGCTAATGTTTTCTTACCTGATCCGGGTAAAACTGTACAACCTGCCGCATCAAACTCCAACGCATGAAATGGACACACAACTGCACTTGTCCCATCGCTTTGAACTTCACACCATCCTTCCGATAGCATCGCGCCCATGTGAGGGCAGGCATTGGGTAAGGCATGAATCGCTCCGGCAGCATCCTTCCACATCACGTAATCACTGCTGTATAAAGAAATTTTTCGGGGTTGGTTCACAGACAACATTGACTTGTGCGCCAATAACCAAGGCGCACCGGGAAGCATTGAGTGCATGGTGTTCTCCGTTAAAGATAAAATTGTGAAAAATCCGTCGTGTTTCTAAAATATGACAGAATGTTCACGTTCGTCAAGCAGCGAGTTATCAAAAAATCTCCGTCGGCAACCCAAACAGCAGCGGGGTAAAGCACGGGTTGAAAAAATCCTAGATGCGGCAGCGGCGGTCTTTGATGAAGTGGGCTACGAAGCGGCGACGACTCATCTAATCGCAGCTAAAGCGGGAACAGCAATCGGCTCTCTCTATCAGTTTTTTCCAGACAAAGCTGCCATTTTCAAGGCAATGGAGTTACGCCATACGGAGCGAGTGAAAGCGATGTGGGCACGGGTGGACATCCCAGCCATTGTGCAACTGCCGCTTTGCCAAATGATTCATGCGATTGCCACTGCTGTAGCAGCGCTCTTTGAGCAACCCGTGTCACGAGTGGTGTTTGTGCAGTTTTATCTAGCCCGTGAAATTTTCCAGACGATCGATGAAAGCATGACGCAGGAAGCAATCAACTTCATGGCAAGTATTCTGAGGCAACGCAAGCCCGCCCTCGCCGAGGAACAGTACAGTCTGCTGGCAGAAGTGTGTGTGCATAGCAGCAACGCGGTGATGCTGGCAGCCCTCCGCAGCCCAAATCAGGAACACTGCCAACGGTTAATTCAGCAGATTGAGGACTTGCTGGTATCCTATTTAGAGCCGCATCTGGGAGATTATCAGTCGAATTATGTAATGAAAGTAATGGTATGCCCTCAATGTCGATCGCAGCAGTTATCGAAAAATGGGTATCGCCGAGGCAAGCAGTGCTACCGCTGCAAGGATTGCGGGCGGCAGTTTGTAGAGGGTGGGCGATCACATTTTTCCTATCCCAATGAGCCATCTGAGTAACTAGAGCTATCTTGGCGTCACCGTGTCAAACCGGGTAGATTGTACGCGCTTGGCTGAAACTAAGATGAGGTAAGCCTTTCAAGAAGTGTTTTTTGGTGAAGGCAATCAACTTCAAAAGGAGAAATCATGAGTACCATTCGTCAATCTGCCAGTTAAAAACCTCAATTAGTTGAGTCATGATAGTATTTATGTACTATTAAAGTTTTGATTTTTGATCATTTCACGCGGTTCATAGCCCTTTGGGGCGGCTTCGCCTACAGAGTTGGGCTTCGCGCTAATTACATTCCTCAATGATTCATCAAAAGGAGCTAAAGCAATGGAAACAGCCAAAACACAACAGGAGCCAATAATGAATACTGAGCCACAAAAAGAACATCAGTGGCTACAGAAACTCGTCGGTGAGTGGACTTATGAAACAGAAGCGATGATGAGTCCAGATCAACCGCCTGAAAGAGCAACAGGAACAGAAAGTGTGCGATCAATCGGTGGACTCTGGGTTGTAGGTGAAGGACAGGGCGAAATGCCCTGTGGTGGTGCGGCAACAATGATAATAACGCTGGGATATGACCCGCAGAAGCAACGCTATGTAGGCACCTGGGTTGGGTCAATGATGACTTATCTGTGGTTGTACGAAGGTGAATTGGACGCGGCTAAAAACATGCTAACGCTCAATTCTGATGGGCCCGCGATGACGGGCGATGAGAAGATGGCAAAGTACAGAGATGTAATCGAGTTCAAGAGTGACAATCATCGGGTGATGACATCTCATATATTGGGTGATGACGGGCAGTGGCACCAGTTTATGACCGTAAATTCTCGGCGAAAGCATTAACAGAAGGGTACCAAGCCCATCCTACTGCGCTTGAGTGCAAACAACATTCTTATCTCGGTTTGCAGGTTGCGGTAAGTTCTAGATTGTAGAAAGTCCCTGGTTTGGGATTAACTGAACGCAACTCCTGGATAAAAGCATTAAATCTTGTATTGCTGATGCCGAAGCCAGCTTCAGCACAAGCAGAGAAACCTCCTTCGATGGGAATAGATCCGGGCTTGGGACTATATACAATGAATTTATCGACGGTACTAGTGCCGACTGCAAACCCGATAACTTGGCGAATTGTTCGCAAAGCGGCATTATCTAAAGAACCACCAATACTGCCAATACTGATATTAACCGCACGACTTTCAGCCACAGCGGGCGGACTAATCGACAATACTGCCCCGACAATCATCAAACAGGTGAACTTCAACATTATCCTCTCCTCCAAAAAATATGATGACGTTAGATATTGTTCTGATTAAGGCTGACCAAGAAAGTCTCCTTTGCCAAGTTCTACACCGCAGTGCCTAAGAATGTCATACGCTGTGGTGACATGGAAATAAAGGTTTGGTAAAACAAAGTACAGGAGAAATGGCATTCCTTGAAAAGAGAGAGTGTTGTCACGCATCTGTAGAGTAATTTCTCTCTCTTCTGAACCATCAATTTGCTCAGGTTTAAAAGTATTTAAATGAGAGATAGTTTTTTGAATACGGTCAATAAGTTGAGGAAATGTAGTTTCATTGTCCTCGAATTTAGGTGGTTCTATTCCTGCTAACCGTGCAGCACCTCTATTTACTATGTCAGAGGCAATCTGCACTTGTTTTGATAATGGAAACATATCTGGGGATAGACGACTATTGATCAACACAGAAGGGTCTATTTTTTTAGTTTCAGCATAAGCAGCACCTTTTTCAAGAATGTTTATAAGGTTATTTAGTGTGCGAATAGACACGGATATTAAAGCTTGGTACATTGAAATAGTCATTGAGATTTCTCCAGAAAAAGTTCAAACGGCTTTGAGCCGCCCCATCTAATATTAGGGGGTATTGACTGTAATGTTGTGTCAAAGAATATGGAACCTAATTTAGTCAAAGCTCCAAAGATACTAAATGTTTCCCCATAGTTAATAATTCCTGGATGCTGGATAAGAGTTAGTTCTTTTTGCTTGGGAGGAATTGACCTTTTAGCGATCGCAATCTGTGCCGAAAAATCACCCCATCCACTCAGTCCACTGCGGCGCATCTGCCACCAGTTGAGCAAATTTTTCATCTCCACATTCTCAAACTCCAGCATCGCGCCTCGACGCTCACCACTCTTGCCCAAAAAAATAATTGTATTGCCCATCTCTTCTTTTGAGCGATGGCGCTGTTTCGCCAGCCGCAAGCAGAGGCTAAAAATGGTTTTAAAAACCTCAAACTAGGAAAATTGAAAACTTAGGTTTTTACTTGGGTTGCCACAATGGAGTTGTATCAAGGTTTTCAGCAGCAGAGACGGTATTTCTAACCTACGCCGGTACGGTTTACACCCCTTCAATTTTTGTAAAGCTATCGTAACATTTATTTATATAAAACAATATTTGCTTAACTTAGCAAACTCAAAAGCTATGAACCAACCCATTGAATTATCTTTAGAACAAGAATTTAGCCTTAGAACTTTTTCTGATCAAGTGCAGCAGATGTCCCGTGAACAAGCTCAAGAATTTTTGCAGATGCTGTATAAGCAGATGATGATAAGGGAAACGACTTACCAAGAATTGCTCAAACATCAGTGGGAAGTTGGTTCAGGTTCAATGTTGGGTTAAAACAAACTTGCTCCCGTCAACTGTAGAAAGAGCCAACACTGTCCAGTCCAAAGTGCATTTTCAGCTTCAGTCCCTTCCAACCTTGAATAGCAGCACTTTCCACCTGGGTGAGTGTTTGGGGAATGTCAAAGGCTATTGTGTCAATTACTTGTGTGGTCATCTCTTTTATGCTAGCGAGTTACCAATAACCATAAAAATTGCAAATCCTTCAAAGCGCCTATGCTTTGAGGGATTTTTGGGTATTGAGTATTGGGTGTTAGGGATTGGGTTGCTAGTTTAAATTATTTGGGGCTTAGATTGGGTGTACGCTGTGGGTTACAGGGTTTACAGTCTATCGACCTGCGCTGCGCTTCAATCTGACAGCTAGCATCTAATGCCCAATCCTTTTGTTTTAGCCCCACGTTTCCTTGTCTCGCGGTTAATGCGAATCAGAAAATTTAACATTTAACCAATTTTGCTGCTCCAAACGTTGCCAAGCCTTGCGAATATGTTGAGGCTTAAAAAGAGTACGTTTTCTCTCATTCCACTCATGCACTAAGGATATAGCCTGTTCGCTATCTTGGGCAGGGCTAGCTTCCTTGGTTGCAACCCAATGGACTGTAGCCAGCAATTCCATACCATAGGGTGTTTCAAAACCATATATGAGCTTGCTAACTTGCTCTAACCGCGCCTGGGCTTCTGGTGTAGTGGCTAAAAATATTTGTGCTGCAACTCTTGCTGCTGGTAATACATAAATTTCAGCACTGTCAGCTTTGCTAGTTCCATCACCGTAGCCCCGAATGTAGTGTCCTTCAATATGTTTTAAAACATGATTTAGGTTATGAGCGTAGGGGCCATATCTATCTTTTACATAATTAAGCTTCAAGGTTTCCCCCGCTTCTTGCAAGAGATAGCCTAGTTTTTGAATTTCTAGCTTGGTCAATTCATAACCCGGAATACCGTACAGTTCTAAGAGGTGGATGATGATAGCACGTCCACGGGTCATGTTGGGTATTTTAGTCGCAACAGGCATTTTTTCAGCAGTTGGTGCGCCTGTCGGTTCAAAAATAATTACCTGCACTTCTGGGAGTTGGGCAAAGGCTGATTCTATCAAGGGTTTTACTTGTATCCAATCTAAACCACCGTTACCGCATCCTAATGGAGGAATGGCAATTGAGGTGATGCTTAGTTGCTTTACTTGAGTGACTAAAGCCAGCAGTCCACTTTTGATGTCTTCTATTTTTGATTTTCCTTTCCAGTGGCGCTTGGTAGGGAAATTAATGATATACCGGGGATTAAATAGACTTCCTGTGGCTACAGTAAACATTTGTCCTGGTTGTACTTCCTTGGCACGACAAGCTTTTTCGTATTGGCGAAAGTTTTCAGGATAGGCTTGCTTAAATTGCAAGGCGATACCTTTGCCCATTATACCGACACAATTAACGGTATTAACTAGGGCTTCGGCGTTTTCTTCTAATAGGTTGCCTTGCTTAATTTCAATCATCTCTCTTAACTGTCTTAACAGTAATAGAATTTTACAATTTAAGGAAATAAAATTAGTAGTACCAATTAGAGTAAACGTTAATTGGGGTCTGAATATTAAAATCCTGTAATATTTCTCTAACTTGTGTTTGTATTGTCAAGTTGATTACACCAATTTCTTTAATTAGGTTCCAATGGCAAAATTCATGTACTAAAAACTCAGCTTGTCGCTTACATTTACGGTTAGGATCATCTGGAGTATCAAACCAGTATTTTGACTCCATTAACTCCCAATCGATTACATGACTTAAAGCATAAAGATCATCATAAAAATCAGTATAAACCATAATGCCATGTCCATCTGTAAATGCGAAAGCTATTTCTGAGTTTTCTATTGCTTCTATTTGAGAAACCAAATGAATGATTGGCTTTTGTCCTCCACTGTATCCATCCACATTTTGCTTATGAATGGTATAAAGCATGGGAGAGCGTGGAGCAAAATAAAAAGGTACGTAATCATGTAAATATCCACCTGCTCCACAGGGAACTTCAGTTCTAGCTCGTCTATCTTGAATATTTTCATGAGCAATATCGAGATAATTTGTTTGTCTCTGTCTAAGCCTACTGTTTGCTATCAATCCTCATGATTTGAGAATGGAGGGTAAATTATCAATATGGGTAATGTGATAAATAGACGTAGGCATGAATTTATTTTTACTGATTGTTTTAAATAATCTTTAAAATCAAACTGGTTAAGATTTTTGTTTGGCACTTTACTAGTTAGTAAATCCTACATAAATTATTGTTTTTGTCATTGGAGTCAAAGAATTCCCAATTAACACAGTTATCTCAGTCTCTAATACAAACAATTTCAAATGGATAATTCTTATCATCGATTACCCTACACTGGATACTCAAATATTACAAAGCATCCCAAAAATATTACGGTAAGCGAAAGTACCCGCAGCGCAAATTTCGTGAACATACTTTGAGTAAACCTAACTATGTATTAACTGGATTGTTAGCTAATACGCTTATATTAATCAATACCTGCACTAAAATCTACACATCAAGTGTCCTGTAGTGATTGCTCTACACCGCCACCAACCAATCGCACACCACAGACTTGCACCCCTCAGCAAAGTTAACCCAAACCTGCCATTGCCCCAGGTATCCGCTCCAATAAGGCTCACTATCAGCCACTCCAATAGCCTCGCCAATTGTGGAGACTAACTCAGTGTAGAAGGAACCAGCGCTATTTAGCCCAAGCTGCATTTTCACCATCAGCCCCTTCCATCCAAGAATCGCGATATTTTCGATATTTTCTGGGGTATGTGGTGCTGTGTCACTGAGTGGTGTTGCAAAGACTATATTATTAGTGCCTGACACCAAATCAGTATTGTGCGATATGGATAGTGATGTTGTGTCAGTTACTGGTGTAGTTGTACTTGTATTATTACTGACTGACACCGACTCACTAAGAAACACTTCGTCCCGATTTAACCACTGCCCAAAAATTGAATCACGCTGATCATCAGGGGCAACAAACCGATAGACGCACTCCCGATTTTCACGCTTACCCAACCGACCAACGTAATCCAGTTTCAAATCAATCTTCGCAAGTAGTTTCTGTGCGATCGCCACAGGAGTCAGTTTTTCCGAGATAGTCACATTCAGGTAATTCTTGATAACGTGCCTGTGCTGAACAGCCAGTGCCTTAAACTCCAGCATCTTCTCGTCACTACCACGCAACTGAACGTCTGGTGTAAGAAACTGCAACAGATTCAGATTTTCGAGTAACAACACAGCAGGCAATAGCTGCCCCTTGTTAAAATCTGGTTTCCAAATCGAATTCTCCCCAGCTTCTAACTGCGATGCAGCTCTTTTAGCATCACGGTTCGTCAGAAATTCCCGTCCCAGTGTCAAATAATAGTGCATTCTCAGTTGAGGATACCAGCCATCGTCATCTTTTTCGACTAAATCAGGGGTTACATCAATTTCGTAACGACGGGATAATTCAGCCTTGCGCTGCTGATGTCGTTCGGTTTTGGTTTTGGCACGTTTGTCTTGCAGCTTCTTGAGTTCAGCCCCAGAGAGTTCATCAGAATTAGCGATCGCTTTACACTCCGCAGCATACAATTCAACAGATGCCGCCTTAACCGACTCGATTACTGCCCCACTCTGATCATCTTCGGCATCGTCGGCATCGATAACGGTGTAACCATCTTCGACCAAACCCGCAAGCACAGACTCTCGATAACGCCGCATTTCTACGTTGATGACAGAACCACGCTTGCCCCAAGTCTGCAATGACTCCGGTTGAAAATTCTGATCAACATAGCTGTAGTCGTCATTGTCCGCCGCCGACAACAGCGCAATGTTCGCTTGTGTAGCAACGTGCTGGCTTCTGAGCAATCCTCCGATGGATGTGGAACCATTGCCTACAAACGACATCCCCCACTCTCGCACCCAAATGTGACGGTCAACAGTTTCCCTAACCCTTGCCAACATCTGCCGCACAGAGTTAACCGGCTGCACTCCCTGAAAAACCCCCCAAACAGCATCAAAATGTCCTCGAATATCGATGCTGACCCCAGTTTCTAAACTTGGAGAAGCGATAACCAAATCATATTGGGTGAGAATTTCGTTCAGGTAAGCGATACAACCGAAAGCCGCATGAGAGGGGTCAGCAACAGATTCACTGTCTATTCTCAAAATTCGCAGGTGTGGGAACTTGCGACGGAACCGTTCTTCTAAGGCTTGCGTTCCCCATTTGGATTTTGCCTTTTGAGCAGAACAGCAGAGTAAATGATGTCCCCCTTTGGCAATTGCTTTATCCAGTGCTGCGATGAGATTCTTCGGGTTACTGCCAGAGTAGTTGTAACAGTTGCCTGCTACGTGCCGATAATTGTTGACAATTACGAAGGGATTAACCCGATATTCTCCAGCGAGTGATAAAACATACTTTACATCTGTATCTGAGACATCCGCACTGGACAAGTAAATCTTTCCCTGACTGCTGCCCAAAACATTTTGTACCAGTTGCTTGAGGTTTTTGAGAACGGACACACGCCGTTTTTGCACTTCCGTACCAGAGTTGAGCAAATGCCAGAATACTTGGTCGCACTCGTCGATAATAATCACATCATTTGACCAGTCATTAGGGTTGAATCGCGCCTGACTTTCTTGATGCAATGAATCAACACAGACCCCGTATCCTAGTAATGTGCCTGTTTCATTCGTGCGGACTTCGGTAACATAGTTCACACCGAAGCGATTACACAACGCCTCACCTAATTGGATACGATGGGTGATAATTAATACCCGTCTCTCTTGGTCGTGTGCTTTGGCCACCTCCGTTGCCAGCCATTCGGTTTTACCAGTGCCTTTGGGAGCCTTGAGAATAATCAGTTTTTCGCCTTCGGGAACAAGCAAGTGATCCAAGAAGCGCTGGTTAAGTGCGATCGCTGGCGGGTAAGTCAGCAGAGTGAACAGTTTAATCTCCCACAACTCCAGTGCAACGGCAGTGTTGTAGAGTGCATCAAATGCAGGTTGACCTTGAGCAACAATAAAATCATCAACCCCTTTTTCTGCCCCTAACGGTAAATCTATCACCCGCAGCGAACAGCCCTCATTTACCAGCAGCCGTCCCATGCGACTGATAGCAGTTCTGACACGTTGTACAGTTTCGGGCTTATTATCTTGGTCAAAGCAAATATTAACCTGTCTCCCCTGTGTTGCAAAATGTTTCAAGTCGGGAATCAGAAAGGGTTTCCCGATGGCAGTACCGTACTCATCTTGGGGTGTGCGGTATCCAGCGTTAACGCCAGGAATTGCTAGAGCAGCATAACCAGCAGTCAATAATGCCCCCGCTTTTTTGACCCCTTCGACAATTGTCACAGGTACATTATGCTGCCAAACCCAGTGCCAGAACCCGCCAGGATGCTGTAGGTCTTCTTCAGTAATGGGGATACCGCTACGGTTGGAGACTTTCACCCAAATGCGATTCGGTACTAAAAGGAAGAAGGCGCGTGTTTCTTCTCTGAATGGGTGTTCGTACTTGATGAACTTATGTATCTTTTGGCGATCGCGTCTGGGATGATCGGGTTTGAAGCAGCCCCACATCATTAGGACGTAGTTGTTGAGAGGGTCAACGCCATTGCACCACCAGCCGCCTAGTTCAATGTGCTGGTATTTTTTCAAGTCCCTGTCTCTAAGCCGTCCATCGTTGCGACGGGAGATTTTGGGACTGTAGAGCAGGTATTCGTAAGGGACGGTGCCAGAGAGCGATCGCACATTCAGGGCAATGATTTCTTCATCAACGCCACTATTTAACCATTCTTGTTGATGTTTAGCTTGAGAATCAGATTCGATTATACGCATATTTCCTCTGTTTTTTGACGCATGGAAATGAAGCGGCATTGCACCCATGCCGCCGGTTCAATTTGAAGTGAAGAGCTTGTGCTGGCTATGAAATGCTCAATAGCCAGCTACAGCGTTATTTCCCGCCTCCTGTGTGTGGTCGGAAGGTCAAATTAATTCGCGTGCTAACAACTTTGTTGGTTTTGGGGACTTGGTGCAGATGAGTAGACTGACAGCCAGGGTGCATCACAAGTAAACTCCCGTGTTCGAGCCAGAAGTCCGTTGGTTTGCCATTTCTCGGTTTAATTTGAAACTTGCGGACACAGCCAAGACTTACAGAAGCGATCGCAGGATTAAGTCCCATAGATTTTTCATTGTCTGCGTGCCACCCGATTGAATCCATACCTGTCCGATACTGATTCCCAATGACGATACGGAATTTGTAACCAGTTAATGCAGTGATCTGATTGCGTAAGTTAGCCAGAGCATCTGTCCAAGTCAGGGGTTTTAAGAACACGCTATTCGAGTAAAGGTAATCACATCCGGCATCACCGTAAATGCACTCCAGGCGGGGGACAGGCATTGTTTTACCCATGATTCTGATTTGATTCTGTTGCCACTCCAGTTTCAAGCAGTGTTGGTAGAGTGAGTTGGCAAGTTCCTGACTTAAGAAATCGGGGTAATAAGTGACTGGTAAGACTGGGGTTGATTCAGCAAATAAATTGAGTTGTTGCATGGTAGTTTTCTCCTACTATTGAACGTGTAACTAGGGGAATTGCTATTAGTTTTGGTTGGACAAAAATACTTCATGTTTCTTGAGATACCTGTTCCCAATACTCAACAACAAAATCGTGGGCTTGCTGTAACACTTGAGGGAGTAAAAACAAGGGGATTTCCCAAGCCGCAATAACGCTACCAGCAAAACATTCTGCAAGTTCAATCCGAATACATTCTGGTAAATTGCTCTCTAAAAACTTGAGTGAATGATCTTTGTTTTCTGGTAGTTGAACAAAAAAATAATCGTCGTGCATAATATCAGCAACTAGACCGTATTTTTTTGCCAAGGTTTTTCATAGAGTGTTCATAATTAGTTGTTGAGTTAGGTAGGGAATTATTGAGAGATGACTTTTACTATTTCGGGCAACCACCGCAGTTGAAAAACAGTTTGGTTTGAGGATTTGGCGACTGCGGGAACCATCCGCCCCCATTGCTTACCTGATTCAGTAGGACGATAGGGAATTTTCTTGTCATCAGTTCTGTATTGCAGTCCCGAATTTAGTAAGCAGTGGTTAACAGCCCGTGCCGACATTCCCACTACCTCACCGATTTGTGTTGGGTTGAGAAATGCGTCCTCTGCAACATTGGTTTGAGCGATGGCAGTTTTTAATTCATCTGCTGCTGGCTTAAGTACGGGGTTGACAATTGTTGCGGCATTGACTGCTAACTGGGCGGTGAGAGATTTTTCTAGTCCTGCAAATTCCCCCAACATCATTGCTAACTGTGCGGCTTCGTGCGACGGAGCTAATGTATGTGGTGGTTCTTGCTGTAATACTTGCTCTACTTGGGTTGAGAGCATAACTTTCATCAAAGTTCTGTTAGCCCAGATGCGAAACTCGACAGAAACCCACTGAGCTAAATCAACGGCGATTTCTGGATGAATCCAAGTACCTTGAGAACTGCCATAGCCATCAACTTCGATCACAAGAGACGATATCGGGATTCCGATGTCGTTTGAAAGTGCTGTCCAGTAAGCTTTTGTGGACTTCCTTTCTTTGTAATGCCCCCAAGACTTATTATTTGCATGGCACATCTGAGTTGCATTTACGTAGCCTTTGGGTATGCTGTATTTGCCTAGCTGCCCAACTTCTGGCATTTGGTTAATATCTGAGTCACGCCATTTGTGTATCAACATAATTAACTCCCTGGTTATTGCTCAAACAGTGAAGAAAGAGGAATTGCAATCCAAGAAACTCAAGCATTCACGCGCACCAAACTTTTTTCACCAACTAATGAGAAACGATTCGATATAGTCGGTGTCTTAATTAACGTTGGCGACATCAATTCAACAAGGTAAAACCAAGAATCATGCACCAGCACAATCCCCAAAACCAGCCGTTGCTTTGTTCCCTTATCGTGAGAACAGAGGATCACTCTTTCGCCCAGAACGAAAGTAGGTTTTTGCATAGTGATGCTTTCTAATTCTCCAGTTCCGATGATTTGGTTTTGTGTAGCATGGAGTATTTCTTTTCCGCAATCAATTGAATAAATCCAACATTCATGCTTCCATTGCATACCGCAGCAGTAACCAAATGTTCTCATAGTTCTGAGGTATACTCTTTCCAGTAAATTGACCTCAATAGGTGGGATTGTTCGACCCCAAGGCGGGGAGATATACCAACTTGTCTTTAGGGCATTAATGTTGTCAATCATGCTTTTCTTCCTAATAAATAATTAATCGCTTCAGTATCGAGAGCAGCAATGCGTTTTTTAATTGATTGTGGTGGGTTTTCAAAAAACTGCTTAAGATGCCATCTCCGAATTTGGTAATGTCTAGCAGAGCGTCTTGTAGCTTTGAGCCATCCTCTTTTTACCCACCTTGTGACAGTTGAGAAATTCAATTGAAGAACTTGAGCAATTTCTTGACAGCTATAATTATCAAGAGTGGGGCGTGCAGAATAACCTAAGCTATTTAACTTCAGATAAATTGCAATTGGTGTGCGTTGATATCCTCGTCTTTTTAAGATTGAGGATATTTGTTTTATTGTGTAGACTTCAGCTTTCGCCTCAATAATTGCTAGCTCTTCATCAGTCCATTTGATACTCATCTGATTACCTCCTTCTCTGAAGAGATAGAATTAGTGTCTGCCTGTCCTTGTACAATCCGAGCGCTAATAGATTCAAAGTCAACTTGAAAAATGTTCATGTCTGTGGACATTTCCCCAGTGTTATAGCGGTCTACGATGTGCTGCTTGATTGCGGATTGATTCAGCCCATCAGGGATATCGATATGCGCTTCACTTGTGATTTTTTCAACAACTGTGACAATGACTTTCATGGCTTTTATTCCCATTTAATTAATTCAGGATTCAGAAATAAAACTTCTTCTGAATCCTGTATGCTGATTTACACTGCTCCAGCTTTTGCCGTTTGTAACTGTTGCATCCATCCGTTGATTGCCGTTAATTCATCCGCACCGCTAACAACAGCATCAACAACTAGCTTTTGATACAAAGATTCAGCATGATTGGGATATTCACACTTGTCTGCTGCCCAAGCCAAACACATTGTTTTTACCAGTTCATTAATCTTGGTAATATGAAGTAGACTTGGGCGGTCAACATCCTGAAATTGCAACCACTCTCTGACTAAATCAAGAGGATAATCAAGTAAAGTACGAATGTTTTTAATTCGTAAATCTTGAGGATGTACTGGTTGAGGGACTACGCTAAGTTTTGGTGTAGATGGGATAGTTGAGGATGTGCTACCTAAGCGAGATTGAATGTCATGAATGATGGTTGCCCAATCAGCATTTTTGTTCCATTCTCTTTCAATTCTGCTTTTACTTGCAGCATCGTAAAGATTGCAGAAAACTGTGTTCTCGTCGCCAGCAGTAACAACAATAATCAGTGGTTTAGAAAAATCTTGGATTAAAGAGGCAGCGAGAAGAAAGCTTTTGGCGAAATTGGTTTCAACGCCAGTTCTAACAACATAAAGTTCATCAGCACTGACGACAATATCTAGTTTTAGGTTGTCCTTACCTTTAAATTCTTTAGTCGTTAGGCGGAGTTCAGACAAGTATCCAATTAATGCTCTTTGGGCAACAGGGATTTTCTTCTCCTGGGCGATATTGAACTTGTACCAAACGAAAGATTCCCCATCTACTTCACCTTGATTGACATATAAATAGATAGGTTCGGGAGGGTTGCATAAACCTAGTTTGATTTCAGCAATCATATTTCACCTCGGTTAAGTTTCATTGATTGGTGTTCTGTGTATAATGGGAATTCTGTAGCGGGAGAAAAACTTCCGTGCGTTCACTTGAATAAGCGGCACTCATTCAGGTGAACGCTTTTTTACTAGGCAGAAGGTTCTTGATTGCGGTCTAACTCCCATTGCAGATAAGTCAACGCAGTGCTAGCATCAGCAATGTTTAAATCCGGTTGATATCCCTCGTCTAGTAGTTGTTTGTAGTCTGGGTGCGTAGCAATTTCAGATACCAGATTTTGGGCTTGCTCAAGTAATTGGCAGAGATGCGGATTAGACATTTCAATTCCGAGCCGTGAACATAAATCTTCTGCCTTTACACCAAAAGTTCCTGGCTCAATCTCCGTTTCCAACTCTTCAAGCAGAGATTGAAAGTTTGGGTGTTCATCGTTAATTTCAATCTCAATCAAATCTGCGCTTTTTGTAACGACAGTTGCCCAATCAGGTAAAGTTTGTGCAATAGTCTTTGCGTAAAGTTTCATGATTGTGTCCTTTGGGATTAATAACCTAAAAATCCTCGGCAATCTCCAACAAAAAGCCGCGTCCCGTATTCTGTATTTGCACCAGTTCTTTATCCAGCAGTGTTTGAATAACTGAATCAGAGAATTGGAACTGAAGCCGATGTAGAGGAACACAACCGCCACAAAGCCGAATCGAACGCAGCAAATGATTGGCTCTACGGTCAAAGTTATCTGTAGAATTAGCCATTGTTTGCACCCTTAGTTAATACGGTTAACTGTCGGTTGAGAATGCTTATCTGCTGTTGATAAAAGTCAATTTCAGCAGTGATTTGGTGGAATAATTCTTCTGGCGTGAGAGGTTGGATTTGATCCTCTTTCAAGTACGATATCTCGTCAGAATTCTTGTTAGGCATCAATACATAACGCCATCCTTCATCAAACTGTTCAGCCAGTTCTGTACCAGAGGGATAGTAGTAAAGTCCTAGAATCGTGCCTTGTTCTGTACGTTGTTCCAAAGCAAAGCGAGGGTAGCCCCAGTGTTGAGGGATTGAGATCGTAGGTTGCATTGATTTAATGGGGATTGGTAAATAAATAATTAGGGGAAGGGGGAAAGGGCAATATCAATTCGCAATTTCCAATTCGCAAGTCGCAATTAAACTGCGAATTGCGAATTGCGAATTGGAATTACGCCGCCACTAGCTCCAAGTACGGCTCATATTCGCGTAAACGTTCCCAGTCCTGGGAGGTCAGTTCGTCAACAGGGCGGTCTAACAACTGCTCACAGCTAGCCACTTGTGCAGAGAGCAATTGCTGTAATTCGTCAGTAGTCAGTTGCTCTAAGGGTTGGTCTTGCAAGTATTCGTGAACTGGTTCAGCCAGCGATGTATCCACCATCGACAGCGATCGCACTGCATCATACACGGAGTTAGAATACTGCTGCTGGACTGAATAACGCCTTTTTACCCACCAGTTCCCGTTAGTGCATCCGACTTGCCCCAGTTTCACGCCGTTGTTGTTGTAAATGCCATCACCGAGAATTTCAAAGCCGTAATTCTGGCACTCGTTGAAGATATGCGCCATGATTACGTTCTCGGTAGTGCAAGGTGTTTCTGTTGCTGCTGGGGTGGCCTCGTTTAACGTACTGTCCTGGTGATGCCATTGAATGAAACGGTGGCATCTAGCCCAGGTATTAGCGCGGAATTTCTCTTTACCGTCCACCATGACTACCCAAGGTTGAGTTAGATCATCGTCAGAGGTGATGCTGGCTATCAGTTCTTTGCCGCAGTAAATCTCGTGATCGTAGAAAGATATTTCTAGGGTTGTCAGTTCTTCGGGTGCAATCGCTTGAGCTTGGTCAGCGATGTAGTTGTCGAGTTCGGCTTGGGCGAGGGCTTGTTCGTCGAGGGCAGTGGAGGTGACTTTCTGAATCTTGCTTGACTGATAGTTAACAATGGCAGAAATCCAAGAATCCTTACAGCGCTTGTCGCTTACTTCGACTGTGCAGGCGATTTCGTTGTAGATTTGCTTGAGTCTGGCAATAGATTTCAGTTGCAGCTGTTGTTGGCTGTAGATGATATAAGTCATAATTAAAATTCCCTGTACGAATGTATGGGTTTTTCAAAAGGCGATCGCTTCCAAAGTTTCCGAGGCTAAGGGCGGTTGCCTTTTGTGATAGTTATATTATGCTATTCTGCTAACTGATTGTCAATATACTGATTAGCAGTTATTCTGTTAATTGATAGCCTGTATGTTGATTGGCTGTTATTCTGTAATCAGATAAGCGTTAATGGAGGTTAATCATTAAAAACGTGTTAGCAGTTTGGATGGAAGCATATATTGATATTTCGCAATGGTGGCCCAAAACAGAAGATGGTAGCCTCTTGTCTGTCTACGCAGTTCATAGGCAGTTTGAGGGTAGCCCGAATGAAGTCACTAGACATACCTTGACTGTCGCCCGTGATGGCAGGCTAAAAAAAGCGGATATCGATAATTTGGTAAAACTAGCAAGGATTTGCTCTGTGCTGTCTGGAGAGTTAGTAACTGTCAATGACATTGTGAAAATTCAAGAGGACTCGTGAAGATGATAATGCTCCACCGAGTTCAATCCCAGAGCATTATTACTATAACTCACCACATACTTAATCTATTTGCCATTGATTTTGAGCAAATACTATTGAATTAAAGGGGTGGAATGATGGCTAAACCATCTTCTAGGCGTAAAAAAGCCACCTCTGCCGCAGAGATAAATTCAAAATCACTCAGTAACTCTGCAAATGAAGATATCTCTGTTGAGGAAAATCCATCTACAGCAACAATTACGGTTAGTGCTGTTGAAGTAGAGGAATTGACCGACGAGGAACAAAGCGATCGCCTGCACTTAGAGCGCCGTGTAGAAAGAGCAGTTTTTGAAGCTGGCAAAGCGCTGATGGAATTGCGCGATCGTCGGCTGTACCGTTCCACCCACAGCACTTTTGAGGAGTATTGCAAAGACAGGTTTGGATTTCAGCGTCGTCATCCTTACAGATTAATCGAAGCTTCGGCTGTGTTTGATAACTTGATGAAGATGTGTCCCAATGGGACACAAACTGAAAATGAATCGAGCGACGCGGAAAATTATCCAATTGGGACACAAACTGAAAATGAGGAAATGTGTCCCATTGGGACACAAATTTTGCCTACGAGTGAACGCCAGGTTAGACCGATAACAAAACTGGAACCTCAACAGCAATGGGAAGTATGGCAGACGGCAGTGGAAGAAGCCGGAGGTAAAGTACCATCTGCTAGAGTTGTAGGCGATGTAGTACAACGGATCATGGAACGTACTAAAGCGCCAAATCCTTATCGTGTTGGGGAAGTCTGCCAAATTATTGCCAAGGATAATCCTGATTTACGAGGAAAAGGGGGATGCTGGGGGATAGTCAACCATGTGGGTGAATTCAGTTGCACAGTCACAATGTGGGATGGGCAGTACACCGTCAGAATCGACCATCTCAAGCCACTGAATTATCTGGAGTCGGAATGTCGGCAGATGCAGTTAATCAGCGATCGCATCAGTAGATTACGGGAAAACGAGAACTTGGAAGAGGCAGCCCGTGCTGTGCTGAAGCATCTGGGGGAGTTAAAGCGGCCGTATTTGACTGCGGTGGAGGAGAAGCTGTTGAGTTTGATTGAGCAGGAATATGGGATTATAGATTAACCGATGATGAATGTTTCAAGTGATTTAACTAAACAAATGTTATGTAGTGCAATTACTTATGAGAACACTTTCACATCATTTTTTGACAATGGCTTACAACAACGCTTGGGCTAATTATCGTTTGTTAAAAGCTTGTAGTTGTTTGAGCCAAGCAGAGTTTGTTGCAACAAGAACAAGTTTCTTTCCTTCAATTAAAGCGACACTGAATCATGTATTGACTGTAGATTGGTATTATATTGATGCTTTGGAGCGCAGCATTAATAACAGACAGCCAAATAGCGAAGCCGAGAAATTTTTTGAGCCAGAACAGCCTTTTGAGATATGTACAAAGTTACAACAAGCACAACATGAAGCTGACAAGCGTTTAATTGGAGTCACTAAATATCTAACAGATGCAATAATTGATAATCCAGTTGCCATCCCTCGACGCAGTGGGATTCATACCGAACAAACTTCACGACTTCTTGCCCACCTTTTTCAGCATCAGATTCATCATCGTGGGCAGGTACATGCGATGCTAGCCGGAACGCAAGTAAAACCACCACAACTTGATGAGTTCTTTTGTGCCAATGAAGCAGCTTTGCGAGAAGAGGACTTAAGAGAGCTTGGTTTTTCCGAACAAGAAATTTGGGAAAGCAGATGACCCTATGCCAAATCCTAGCCAAGGATAATTCTGAACTCAAGGGGAAAGGCGGCTGTTGGGACATCGTTAATCAGGTGAATGATTTTAGTTGCACTGTCAAAAGCTGGGATGGCGAGTACTCCGTTGGTTTGCAACACCTGAAGTCCTTCAACTATCTGCCCCAGGAGTGTGAGCAGATGCAGGTGATTTGCGGTAAGCGAAGCCATGCCGTTAGGCTTATCGCATCAATCGGGTATATTCGAGTGGGCTGGAGGAGTCGGTGCAGAAGTTTCTGGAGATGCTGGGGAAGCTGAATCGGGCTTATTTGACGACTTTAGAAGAGAAATTGTTGAGTTTGCTGGAAGCTGAAATTGCAAATTAACGTTTGTTAAATAATGTTTGACTGTCCTCCTCGTTACTTCCGGTTGAAATAGGCTATTTGTGTAATGCTAAGGGGATTTACCAAGATGCCAAAAAAGAGCCAGAGCAATTCTTTGAGTAAGATTAAACAAGAAACCTCTGTTGGTTCGCGCATCTTTGAAGCACTTACAGAAAGGGAAATTTCCCAGCTACTGGATGAATTATTTGCGGTTTTATCCGACGAACAGCGAATAACTGTGTTTGCTAAACTGCAAGGGAATACCCAGGAGACTTTAACTCAAATCATCGCTCTACCTCAAACAGTAGAACAGGTAAAAACAAGCAAAGCACAACCAACTTCTTTAGCAAAATTAGCTCAAACTTGGTCCCAATTATGGGGAGAATGGAATCAGATTATTTTGTCAGCATCCCAGTCAGAAGGGAAATATATAGTCCAAGAAGCAAGCTGGGAAGAACCTTATTTTGATGACTGTACTTTTGTTGAAGATTTAGAAGCAGTTGCACAAAAGATGAAGCCATTGGTAAAAACGGCTTTTGAGAATGGCTTTAGCCATAACGATGGTTTTGCAGCCAGTTTGTTGTCAGCAGAAAGTGAAATCTCTAATGGTATACCCGACTGGATGGAAATTGCTAATGGTATTCATTTGGAAGGAGCGACAACAAGCAGCTTATTGGAATGGGAATGGTTATTGGTGCAGTCACAAGGACAAGATGGGTTCAAATTAGCTCAAAAAATTAGGGAATGGGATGAGGAATTTTACCATACCAGTTTGGATGATGATGCTGTAATCGATTTCTTTTCCAAATTACCTGATGTTCAAAAAAAATTAATTTTTGACGGAATGACGGCCAATCGAGAAGTTCAAAAGTGGAAGCATGACCTAGAAAATACCCACTCTCCTTGGCATATAGTTTACATGGAATTGATACAGCAATTCTCAACCCCAGAGATATATTTGAACAATCTCCGGGCGACTATTTCCCAGGAATGGCAAAATGGTTTACCTGTAATTGAGGATTTGTTGGCTAAACAGGAATATAGAGAAAGTCTTACAGTGATTCAAGAGACTTTGGATGCGTTATTAAAAAACAAACCTGACTTGAATCCCTGGACACCAGAAAACTCGCTGCTATTTGTTGCTGTGGGTGGATTTTCTTACGCTCCTGGGAATTGGGAAAAGGAAAAAACTTTACTTCGCTATTATCAGCAAGCTGTTCGAGAATTGGGAGAAATCGAACGGGTGAATGCGTTGTCAATTCAGTATATTACTTTTGAATTTTGTTATGACTGGTCTAGTATGTTCAAAGCTTTTGCTGAGATACCAGTTAATAAAGAGACTCAGCAAGCCTTGTTTACATCTTGGCGTGAATCGATAATAAAACGTGGTACACCATACAGATATTCATATTTTTATACAAATCAAAAACCCCTAGATACTTGGTGGTTGCATTGGTTACTCGATAGTATTACAAGTAAGGAAAAAGGACATACTTGGTTTAGGCAACAAATTATCGAGTGGTTGGAGAATTTACCTGGAGATGAAGGACAACTGGGTGGGGAATATAGTGTAATACATTTGTTAACAAATGATTTGACCGAGATAAAATATCAGGGAAAATCCCCCTATCCTAAGTTTTATGAGGTTGTGATTCTACCAAACCAACTATCAACACGAGATGATATTTCTAGGAGAACGTATCTCCAAGAATATGCACCCCCTGATTTGTGGGAAAGAGTGATGGCTTATTGGCAAGCAAACTTACACAACTTTGTACCCAGACCGGACTCGTCTCAAAGCTCGGATTATACGAAAAATGTAGAATGGATGTCTGCCTTGAAGGAGTTAGCACCGCAGAATTATGATAGTTTGTTGTCTCAATGGAAAGTCCAGCACAAGCGACGACCTAATTTGTGGAAAGCGATGAGAAATTTGGGATTGGATTGATGTAAAGCATTAAGCTCCAGGTCTAAACTAGAAATAAGCGAATTTATGACTGCAACAAATTGAATTTTTTTTAGTCTTTTGAACAGTCGTTTGATTTTTTAAGAAGGTATCTACTATGAATCGAATTCTCAAACGCGCATTTCTACCCAGTTTCATGGCTGCCAGTTTAACTGGAATCTCCTTAGTTCCTCTTCAACCAGCAGCAGCTAACGACCGAATTTTAGGAGATGCAGCCCTTGGTGCTGGTACTTGTGTAGTAACTGGAGCTGCTAGAAGACGTGGTACTGTTTTACGCAATGCTGCTAAGTGTGCTGCGGCTGGTGCTGCCGTCAATTTGGTTGGACGTAAGAAAAAACGTAACTTAGGTAGAGATGCCGCAGTCGGTGCAGGAACTAGCGCCGGGGTTCGCGCTATTCTTGGCGGGCGCGAAGATGTGGCTGGCGATTTATTAGATGGCGCAGCAGCAGGTGCAGCTATTAATATTTTGAGGAGATAAACTCTCAATTCGTAATCTCTAATTCCGACTTGAGAGTTTACGAATTTATCTTGCAACTTCTCTGGCAGAATTAGAGAAGTTGCTCCCACTTCACTCCCCAACTGGAAACCGCCGCATCATCAAAACCATTAGACCTCTTGCAAAAGTGCTTTTTGCAAGAGGGGAAAAGGGTAAAGGTTAAAGGGGAAGGGGAATGAGTGCAGAACCTTTTCCCCTTACCCCTTCACCTTTTCCCGACTTATGCAAGAAGTCTATTGTTGTTAGACAGCAGGGATTATCTGATGTTGAATCGCAGATTTGGCACAAGGCGATCGCTCTTGCTGTGTACAAGTCTGATCGCTCCTCCCCAAGCGCAATCTTCCAGTTACCGATGCCGATTTAGCCTTTTCAGAACGGTTTTTCAACGGAACTGTTGGGGTCGCTTGAGGGCTGTGGTGGGCGGTAGTAAGGCGATCGCACTGAGCGCATTTTTAACAAAGTTCCACAACACAAGCCAATATAAAAATAAGTTTTTGAGCCAAGGCTAGTATATTTGGTCGTGTAATCGCAATTTTAATTGTTAGTGCAAGAGCTAAGTAGACTGGTTTGTTGTAAATATAGGAGTATCAACTGATTTACTATCTGAAAATTGTAATTACTTTCAATGGATTCCGACTCAATTAAAGACCTAGAAATAGCCGCTCATGTCTTGACAATTGCGAGAACGCATGGAATTTCTGTTAAAGAAGCTGTTCAGTTATATATCCAAAGGGTGAAATGGGAGAAATGGGAAGCCGAACAGCAAAAACAAAGTGATACAAGTTTATCTGACAGTTTAAAAGAAAGACTCAGCCCCCAAAAGTGGAAAGCATTGATGAGCTACGTGCGTCATCATCCTAGTAATGAACAACTGACCCAAGCCTATTATCAAGCTAAACAAGAAGGTAAATTAAAGTTAGCTAAATTATTAGTACCCAAAATTTTTTACTTAAGAAACTCTGATTTTGTTGGAAAAAAGTATTGTGAAGCAGGAGCGATAGTTGAAGCAGAAGAATATGACAATGTAATTTGTCATATTTGGTTATCACCTGTTGAGTGTGAATTTATTTTTCCAAATGAGGTGGAATTTATTTAATTGTTCAATACAGAGATTTATTTGGCGGTTCCACAAAAATAAAACTTGTAGCTAGTTACGTATTTAGAGTATTAGGAGTGAGATTTTGCTACTCATTATCAAGCAAAGAGCAATATTAGAAGAATTTCATCAAATGCTGCAAACTTTGGAACTATATATCAAAATAGCAGTAGACATAGAAAGAGGTATTTTAGCTGGAGGAGGAGAGAAACACGCTTTTTGCGAAGCAGGATTGCTGGAAGACGGTAGTAGACAGCGAGATATCTGGGGTGCTGACTAGATTCCTTTTAATCAATCAATCAATCGCCTATGAATCGATTATTAACATTCGCCCAAGTCAAAATAATCGCTCAATGCTAATTCAAGACCCAGTAATTAGAGAACGGGTTAAACAAATTGCTCAGGAGTTAATTGGTGGACATGAACCAGAAGTTAGATGAAAAACAAGCACGGTTTCAAAGTGAAAATACATCACTTCGCTTAGGACACATAGCTTCCAATTTAGCAAGGATTAGAACATTTTGTAACAGCGCTTATAAAGAAGCTGTTGAAAGTGTGACAGATGAAACTATATGTTTTATTGAATGGACGGCAGCAGAAATTGAGCCTGAATATGCTGAAGAACTGGTTAACATTCAAGTTCAACTGGCACGATGGAGATTAACTTTTGATAGTATTTGGTCTGATAGTAGCGAACGCAGAAATATATCCGAGCAAGCTAGTGCTTGGTCAGAACAAGTATTAGATATGTCAGGGTTGCTATCCGAATCCATCTAAAATTTTATTTAAAGACTGTTGCCTTCATGTACATGAATACTGAAACACCCATCAATTCTCCAGATATTTACTCAATTTTGAGTCAAACTCAACGCTTGCGAGTTAGTGATGGAGAGATTAAACCCGTTTTAGATGGTTGCTCAAATACTTCAAAGTTGCTCGTGCTTATTTGGTCGCAGTTGGGAGATTTTGATAACTTAGAATATGCTTGGTGGCTGCGAAGAGAATTTGAAGAGATTGAAACCAGAGGAATCACAATTCGTGCTATTGGAATTGGAGATCGCAATTCTGGGATCAAGTTTTGCGAATATACTGGCCTTCCTCAAGAATGGTTATTTGTGGATGCAAATGCTGAAATTCACGAGCTTTTACGGCTTTATCGCGGCTTATCTATACAATTTCCTTTGCTATCAAGTTCACAAAAAGCTTGGCTTAATTTAATCTTAATGTGTGCAGGAATTGGTAGCCCTGGAACTCTCAAGGAAGTTTTTCGGGGTTACAAAGGTGATAAAAAAGCACCTCAATTAATTGCTGATGAGGAAGTTATCAAGGGTACACCAATACCCGCAATAAAAGGTTCGTTTTTTAAAGCGGCTGGAGGAAAAGGTTTTCAGCGCCCATTTGAATTAGCAACCCTGCGCCTGCGAAACATGACTGAAGTTTTGAGCAACTGGAATATTTATGTACCAGATTCATCTTATTTGACGCAACGGGGAGGCACTTTTCTATTTGATTCCCAAGGTCAGTTAATTTACGAACACCGCGATTGCGGGATTCTTGGTTTTGCTGAAAATATGAGCAATCCCTTATCTTTTTTGTATAAGTAATTAATCGGCAAGGGTGGCTGTTAGAGAATTGTCAGCGCAGTGAATGAGTTCAGTTGCACCGTGAGAATGTGGGATTGTAGATTAGGGCAGAGTTAACCGGATCTTTGAACCTACACTGGCATTCATACTGCCGCTATTTCATGACACAAAAGTATTTCTTGTTCTTGGGTCATACAATCAGAACATCATCTCAAATCACCAGCCAGAGCATTATGTCTAAACTTTTTGCCGTTGTGGTTGCAACCGTTCCAGAGTATTACGACTATAAATCGGCTCACCCAGAGCATGACCAAAATCAACTCGCTTGGTTTAATGAGCAACATGAGAAAGGAACACTACTGTGCTGTGGGCCGTTTTTTCCCCATGATGGAACTGGGCTTTGGGTAATCCAGGCAGAGAATCTTGAACAGGCTCAAGCTGTAGTAAACAGTAGTCCTCGTGTGCGAGACGGTATGCTAGCGGACTCTGCTAGAGTTGTGGAGTGGGAAGTTCACATTGGACGCGATCGTTTTGCTCCCGTGTGAATAAGTAGAAGCAACAACTGCTAAATTACTTGGGTATAAGCAGATAAACGCCTAGTAGAAAATTCTGATAATTGAGATTAAATATAAGCTAAGTTACCTTCTCATCTTCTTAGCTACTTCGTTTAACCCTCCTTCTTTTACACAGGTTGCACCGAGGCTTTCAGTGTAAGTACCGTAGTCTTTGTAATGTTGTATCTTGATTAACATTACGTTGTTGTCGCTCCATTTACCTTTAATTTCGCTAATCTTTAATGTTTTAGGATCAAGAAAATGGTTCAAGTTGCCGCCTAGTTTTCCCCACCAGTAAGAAGCCCCGACCATTCGGGTATTAGTAAACTTAACGCCAGACATCTTAACGACTGAATTAGTCTTTGTATTGAAAGAACATGCAGTATTAGTCTTGTTATCCAGTGCAATAATCAAATTGTTATTGCTTTCAAAGAATGACAAATCGTCATTTCTGTTGCTAGCTACAGCAGTTAGAGGTAATAAAGACACCAAAATATTAATAGTTACAAATAGTTTTTTCATTAGCTTTGTTTTAATCTATTGAATACTTTACTATCTCAATTTGCAATAACACATCAGTATATTTATTTACTTGTTATTCAGTATAGTAGTCTTAATATTGCTAACTGCTAGCCAAGCAAGCTCCTACTGAGGTTAAGAGGAGTTTGTGCCTGCCAAATCATTGCCAAGGACATCCAGAACTGAGAGGTAAGGGTGGGTGTTGGGCAATTGTCAGCGCAGTGAATGACTTTAGCTGCACAGTGACAAAGAGGTTTATCCGCAGGGTTACTAAAAAAATCTTAATTATTTTTTCGACTACTAGGATGAATAAATTTTAGGGCTGAGATGACATCATCTTTGTAAGTTCCTACCCAAACAATCGCTTTTTTCATACTTCCAGCTTGTTGATTACTCATCAAATTAAGAAACTCTTTCTGTCTTTGTTTCAATGAATCTTCATCAGAATTCCAAATCTCCTGAATCACCCAATTTTCTATCAGCGATGAAGTAAAAGTATAAGGAATATTTACGTTATTTGTTGCACGTTTAATAACTCCTTGTTCTTCTAAATTTCTCAAATTTCTTTCATTTTGAGTGAAAATGAGGTCAACATCTTCCAAGTCATATCGTCTTTTTCCCAAACGACCTCTCAATTTTACTAAAGCCATCAACATCAATAAATTCTGCTCTTTAGTATTACATTGTTGCCAAGTACTATAAAAAAACGCTTTAGTATTGCTTTCAAATTCTCTCACAAATTCTTCGATTTGTAGTAAACTGTCATTATTTAGCTTTTGATATAGCAGAAAACTAGAAATTTGTAGTAGAGCCGGATGTTCTCCTGCAATTTCTCCTATTACTTGTCGTAATTCGGCTGTAATTGGTTTATTAAATGGTTGTAATAATTGTTCAATTTCTGTATTATCAAATAATTTAATTTGTCGAAATAAATAATGGTTATACCAAGGTGACTGGTTAGGGTTAAAGTGTGGTCCAAGGTCATTAAGACGTTTTTTAGAAGTGACAATAATTGAGAGATTTCGTTTTGTTTCTGAGTAAACAGCTAAGTTACGGCATTCACTCAAGAACTGTTGCATACTGTTTTTAGAGTACTCTTGGGTTTGAAAAAGAGCTCTATCGTAGTCATCAACCAGCATTACTAAGAATTTTTCTCTTTGCCCAAGTTCCCCTAATATCTGATGTAAGCTATCTCTAGATGCTAGATTTTTTTCTAGAAAAGTATTAATTTTTTCCTGCAATTCTGGTTCATTTAATAAGCTGTTTTTTAATAAGCTCAGAACTTTTGTCCAAAAGCCAAAGGGCGTAAAAGGCTCAATTTCCTCACAACTAAAGCGGACTATCACTGCTTGTGAAAAGTCTAGTCCTTGCTGTATCCAAGTATCAGGGGAAGCTAATTTTGCTAAAAAAGAAGTTTTTCCTGTTCCCAGACCTCCCCATACAGCCAAGTGACTACGGTGATTGATTTGATCAAAGGCTGTTGCTATGAGAGAGTTTCTGCCTATGAATTTTTCTGGAGGAACAGGAACTCCCACAAAGAAAGGATTAAGTTGGCTTGTTTTTGTAAAAATACCAGTTTTGGATAAAAGTTGAAAAGGCTGTTCCATCTCTTCGGCTAATTCTCTATACTTCCCACCCAAACGTCTCAAAACCTTCGCACTGATTTGAGCAAAAGGACGAACCAAAATGCCGCTCGAACTATCTACAGCCAAGCTCGGATTCGCTAACATCGCTGCAAACTCATCAACAGATAACCCAACCCTCGCTGCGACATATTCCGAAACTCGACGCAATACCTCCGTTGACTCGGTTAATGGAACCCCATCCAACAGCAAATCCCGCACCCCATCGGCAAAATCAAACTGGATTTTATCCGCTTCTACATCCTCATTAACTGGCGACAAAGGCTTTAATATCCCACCTAAAAACACCTCAGCCACATGAACTTGGCTCGATTTCTGTAACATTGTCTGCTGTATTAACCGCACAACTGGTAAACTAACAGGTGTAGCAGCCAAAAGTCCTGCCAGTTTCCTTGCCATTGGCGAAGCTGTGAGACGGAAGCGTTGTAAACGTTGTTTGGCTGAAAGCTCAACGGGATAATTTTCGGTTGATTCGCTACTACCATCAAGTATTTCCCCATCCGTTGCCAGCAAAAACCCTTTGGTTTGCACCTCTCCTACACCTGCAACCATCCGCGCCCAATTTTTCAGCGATTCTGGCTCTAGCATCACTACGGGGATTTTAAGCTGATTATAGACATCGCTTTCATCAAGCAAATCCAACGCTGTCATGATTAACTGCTGGTTGGGGACTCCAGGAGCCAAGCTGCGTAGCAAAGTTGACTCGGCAACACCCAAAGCGCTTCTTTCCCATAGCCACTCAGGTAATACTTGAATTATTGTTGTTGGGGCAGTGCTAGCCCAAACTGCTAAAGTTTTTGCGATCGCACCGCTACGCCAAGCCTGGGAAACGCAATCGCTGATAATTACAAATAAACGCCGACCGTTGGGGTCGATTAGTTCTCTGGGATTATGTAACCTTTTTTGGCGGGATAGTTCCCCAGTTCTGGGACGCAGCCAAACTTTACCCCGTTCGTCGCTAAATAATCCCCAGGTTCGCACGTCTCGAAAAGCACCATGTCTTTCCAATAGTTGCTGAAACTCCTTGATAGTTTGCTGCCAGAGAAACATCGATTTTCCCTCATCTACCACCAAAGCCAGTTCGAGCCAGCGTTCGGACGCAGGGCGCATTACGGGTGACAAAAGTTTTTCTTCAGCGATACGTTCTGCGGTGGCAATTTCGTCTAGGGAAAATTCTCTCTTAGAGGGAACTTGGCGTTTTAAAGGACGCAGGGAACGAGAAATATCTAATTGGTTTCGTAAGGCTTGAGCAGCAGGAACTTTGATTGGTAAGCCGCTTGAAGTTTGACTGCTATCCTGTGATGATTGGGGATAAACATTAGCGCTGGTTTCAGTCTTGGTTGGAGATTTTGGTGAATTATTCTGGTGATCGCGTGGTAATTTGGTGTTTGGGTCAATTTCTGGCGTTACTGCCGATGTTTCCTGTGGTAATTCAGACATGGGCGAAAGGTCACAACGGCGCATTTGCACCGCAAGCCAGAGGATATCCGCTATTTCCGTATCGTCTAAATTAAATCCCCAGTGATTAAAAGCACCAATTACTCGCTCAATCATATATCCTCATGTGGTTGTGAGATATTCCATCAATGCCTTGAGCAATCGTTCTTTGTCATTACCAACGGGACTTCGTTCGCGGGTGACTAAATAAATCGCATTAAGTAACTGGTCTGTCGCCAAATCCCCAGCATCGGGTTTATCTCGCAGTTGGATAAATTGGGCAATTAAAGTTTCTGCTTCTGACATTACACCATCTCCCAGATGCGCCTGAATAATTTTCTTCAAAGCTGCTTCATCGGGATTTTCCATCGTCAATCGCAAACAGCGTCGTAAAAAGGCTGGGGGAAATTCCCGCTCACCATTGCTAGTCAGTAGAACAAAGGGAAATTGGTTACAACGCACCCGCCCTTTGGTAATAGTTGCAACACTGCCATCATAACCCCGGACTTTGACTGTTTCATATTCTTCCGGTAAACGAGCTAATTCGGGGATTTGAAATTCCCCTTCTTCAAATATATTCAGTAAATCGTTGGGTAAATCAATGTCACTTTTATCAATCTCGTCAATCAGTAAAACACGGGGATGGGGAGATGGTAGTAGGGCTGTTCCCAAGGAACCGAGTTTAATATATTTACCGATATCTCTAGTATTATCCTTACCTTGAGCATCCTGTAAACGTGCGATCGCATCGTAGCCGTAAAGTCCTTCTTGTAGGGTTGAGCGCGTGGTAATTGCCCATTGCAGCACGGAACCCAATTGTAGCTCTTGGGCAACTTTGTAAGCCAGAGATGTTTTACCTGTTCCCGGTTTTCCCGTCACCAGCAAAGGGCGACGTAAATAAAGCGCTGCATTGACAAGCTCAATTTCATTGCGACGGACTTGAAAAGTTTCCCCCCGTTGTTTTTTCTTCTCTTCCCCAAATTCACGCCATTTTGGTGCTTCAGGAAGATTTTTAATGCCATCGTGGGGCTTTTCTGTACCTTTAAAAATCAGCCAGTCGCTCATTGCTTGCTCCTCATTTTAAATACCAGTTCGTCATTGCGTAGCTTGCTTCCCGTAGGGGTGTAGGGGTATGTAGCGATAGCGAAATGTACGCGGAGCGTTCCCAGAGGATAGCAATCGCAAGAGCTTGAGATTGCTTTGCTTCACGTTGTTTCGCTCGCAATGACATATCATATCTTTCCATACTTTTACGATGCAGAAAATTCCAGTACTGCGTTTGGTGGTATGCGGTTGGGGTCATCCCATAGTAAAACTAAATGATTACCCAAGTGCATTTCATGGTCTGCTGCTAAACGTTGTTCTTTGACGCAAGTAGATAATTCCTGTAATGGTTTTTCGAGTAGCGCGTCAAAATGGTGAGGGTTTTTGAGATTTGTCACCTCACAACGTGACCAAATTACAATTGGTGTCCCTGCACTATGGATAGCCTTAAATAAACCATCTCTGTCGGAATTTGATAAATTACAGCATACCTTGAGAACAATTTTTTCGATTAAGCATTCTCTTAGGTTATTGAGGTCAAAACACGATTGGGAAACCGTAGTTATTTTTTTTATACAAGGAATATCCTGCCAGTTTAACTGGACATTTGTCCAATTTTTCTTCCAATGGGAACCTTGTTTCTTGTTTAATGTTTTCAAGCGGTCGTAGGAACGTACCACAACTCGATACTCTTTACCAATGGGAATACTACAATCTTCTTCATCTAAATATTTCCATTTTTCCACCTCATCGCACAGGCGATCGCGTGGGAGAAATATTTCGATGGTTAATTCAGTTGATTCTCCCTGCAAGTATTCATCAAAGCACTGCTGGAGCAAGTTACCGAGTAATTGAGGTAATTCTTTCGGTACAAACGGAATTTCCGGTTGCTGTTCATCAACAGTTAGAAGTTTGAAACGTTCCCAAGGGTCTTGAATGGTATCATCGGGGATAAACCAAGCTTTAACAAATAGTTCGTTGGTTACTTCGGGACGAAATTGGATGAGTAAATAGGAATGTCGCGGTTGGGTAGATGCGGTTTTGGCTGTAGTTGCGAAAGAATAGTTAGTTAATAATTGCCCAAGTTTCTCACGCTTAATTTGAGGAATACTTTTATCTTGAGTTAGCAAATAAATAAAATGTAATAATGGTGAATTTTCAGGATTTAGATCGGGAATTTCTACTAATTGCGCGATCGCATCATCCATATCTTTCGGTTTATCTCGCCAATTAGACCAACCGTCGGGGAGTTTGATTGCGGAGAAAGCCTTACTAATTGCACCAGAATCCGAAATATTTAGTATAAGATTTATTTGGTTTTTGATATTTTGCTGTTCGATGTCTCCAGTGGTTAAATCGCGTCCCGCAAAAATATCTTTCAATATGTCTTGCCGCGTTTCTTTTTTTACAATTCCCTCATTCATGACTTCTCGCAAAGCTTCTTTAATAGCTTCTGCATCTGTGTTGTAATAAGTGCGATCACCAATGTGAATATCTCTACCTTCAGCGATATTGACAATATGCTTACCAATCTGAAATTGATGTTCGCCATTACCCCTACGTAGCAGACTTCTCAGGGTTTGGCGATCGTTCTCAGTTTCCTTATGGTTGGCAATGCGTTCAAAAATAATCTCTAGCTCGTCATGGGATATCATTCGTGTCTAAACTGTTCTTTGATTATTGCTGAGTGGAAATTCAGAAAAATTAAAAAAATACTGTTGATTACTAGTATTGATTATGACATACACTATAGTTTTGGTGTTCATCGACAAGATAAGTACCTAAAGATTAAAAATTGTTACAGAAGCAAATTATACTTAAATTCTAGGATAAGTAGTAATGAGCAATAAATTCACTCATGGATATGCGCTTTTAATTGGTGTCGGAGAGTCGGCTTATAATAAATTATCGTTACCTGTGACAGTCAAAGATACTCAGGCGATTTATGCGGCTTTAATTGATCCAGAATTATGTGCTTATCCAAATGATAAAGAGCATATTAGAGTTTTAAATAATAAAGAAGCGACAAAAGTTGCAATTTTAGATAGCTTAAATTGGTTAAAAGATAAAGCTAAATCTGACCCCAATGCAACGATTTTTATTTACTATTCAGGTCACGGTTGGCTGAAGGAAGAAAATAATCGCTATTATCTCATTCAGCACGATATTGACCCTTTTGATTTAGCTGGTTCAGCCCTATCTGCGGAAACCTTCACCGATGTGCTTAGAGAAATTCCAGCAGAGCGTTTATTTGTTGTAATTGATAGCTGTCATGCAGCAGGAATGGCAACATCAAAAGATGGGAACACTGCCATTTCATCGAATACTCCAGCAGGATTTGTCGAAGCATCTCCATCAAAAGGCTTGATTGAGGAATTGAAAAAAGGTAAAGGTCGAGTTGTGTTTACTTCTTCGGAAGGTACACAATCTTCTTTCTACGTTCGGGATGAATCACTCAGCATCTACACCTATCATTTTCTCGAAGCATTGCAAGGTGCTGGCAATCAACCTGGAGATATGGAAGTTAGGATTTCTAATATTATGAATCATGTTGGTAAAACCGTACCAGATAGCGTGCGAAGTCAATATAAGCAAGAACAAATTCCACAATTCGATATGACAGGGGGAGATTTTGCGATCGCCCAATTACGAGGTGATAAAGGTTTACCAAATAAAGGGTGGGATGAAGTGCGATCGGACGCGACTCAAAAGATTAATAGAATAGCTCAAAATATTCAGCAATATGGTAGATATATCACTAATATCAATGAAGTGCGTGATGTTCAAAATTTCCATATTGGCGATGTTATTAATAAAAATTAATTGCTGAAAACAGAGACTCAGAATTAAAAATGATGATTGAAGATGAAATACACTCTATTTTAGATCGTTTTGCCAGACATAAACACACTGAATCGGATATTGTATTTTTGCATCAGTTACTTAATGATCTAGCGCAGTTAGGTAAGAATATTGTCAATATTGGACAGGTTCATGGAGGGGAATTTCAGATTGGCGATCGCATTTATCAACAGTGGGATAAGGAAGCGATAGAAGCCTTAGTTAAAGCACTTAGCCCAAGTTCAATTGGAACTCCTCAAAATATTCCTTATACAGGTGTAATCAAATTTGTAGGCAGAACAGATGAGATCCGAATGTTACACCAAAAGTTGGAAGAAAAAAACTGTGTAGCCATTTCAGCGATTGCTGGAATGGGTGGTGTAGGTAAAACGGAACTAGCAATTCAGTATGCGCTGACTCACCAAGAAGACTATTCTGGAGGAATGTGCTGGTTACGAGCAAGGGATAAGAATATCGGTAGACAAATTGTTGATTTTGCTCAAAATAATTTAGATTTAAAGATTCCTGAACATATTAAAGGCTTAGATAATCAAGTAAGTTGGTGTTGGCAACATTGGCAGGAAGGAAATATTTTAATTGTATTAGATGATGTTAATAACTATGCACATATTAAAGCATATCTTCCTTTCGGCAATCCTCGTTTTCGAGTGTTAATAACTACACGGTTAGAATTATTACAATCTAACCAAAGAGTAGAGTTAAAGGTATTAGAACCAGATATAGCCGTTATTTTATTAGAGTCATTTATTAGTCAAGGAAGAGTACAAAAAGAATACACGATTGCTCAAAAAATCTGTAATTTTTTAGGTTATTTGCCATTAGGACTAGAATTGGTAGGACGCTATTTGGAACATAAACCAGATTTATCCTTGGCAGAAATGTTACAACGTTTAGAGGCAAAAGGGCTAAATCAACAAGCATTAAAAAAACCAGAAAGGCTAACTTCAGACATGACGGCTGAGTTAGGAGTTACAGCTGCTTTTGATTTGAGTTGGCAAGAGTTAAATTCTACAGCCAAGGAGTTAAGTTTATTTTTGTGTCTATTTGATTTAGTACCTATTTCCTGGCAGTTCGTTGAACAGTGTTTTCCTGAACAAGATACAGAAAATTTAGAAGAAGCCAGAGATGATTTTCTAGTCTATCTACATTTACTGCAACGTGAAGGAAAAGAAACTTATAAACTTCATGAATTGATTCGAGAATTTTTTCAAAGTAAATTAGTTGAATCAACACAGACCAATTTAATAGAAGCAGTAGCTTTAAAAATTGGAGAGATTGCAGCCAAAAATATTATCTGTATTACTGAGATTTTACAAAAAGGATTATTAAATTGGCACTTTTCTCCAAGTTCACAATTATCAGCATTAGAATGGGGAAAGCAAATTTATATAGCGAGTCAGTCTTGGTGCTATGAACTGGATGAATTAGCAAAATTAGTAATGCCTCTTAGATCAGATGGTAGTTTACCAGTTTTGGGCGTTGCTTTAGGTGAAAAAAATCCAATTAGTTTTAGAGATAGTCTTATTAAAAACTTACCCAAATCTGGTGCTATTGTATTTGAAAGAATATTAATAGATAATCCAAATCTGTTTTATCTTGTAACAAGCTGGAATTTTAGAGATGATATTCAAGAAAATATTATTGAATTACCTCTAGAAGCTACAAAAATTGCTGAAGATAATTATAATGATGTACATCCAGATATAAATGTACTTTTTAAATTAGGTTGGAATAATTTTAAATCATCTCTGATAAAATCCAACCTATCTACAGTTTGGGACTATACTTTTAATGATATTGTTGATAACTTATCAAAATTTTTGAAAGAGCGATCGCTACCTGTTTCATCAGGATATCTTTCTTTTGATGCTGCTTGGCACGCTGCTATTTATTTAAATCGGAAACATCTAATAAACTCTTATCCAAATAATTATTGTGAGCCGATTGCTTTAGATGAGATTGAAAAGTGTCTATCTAAAGTTGATAAAAACCAGCTTTCTTCGATGATGAGACATTGTTTAAATCAATTAATAATTGAGATAGAGGCTTGTAGTGCTAAAGGTCAAACTCATTTAAGTTTTTCTCCTTCCGTTAAAATATATAAAAGTAGTTCTAATATTTCTCATGAAAATTTGCTAAATTATACGATAGATATTTTTCAGCAATCAATAGAAAGTTATGAGCAATTAGTTAATAATCTATTTTTTAAGTTTATTCCCCAATTACAGTTAGCATCAATTTTACCCGCTCGACTTGTTGGGTATATTGTTCCACCTAAAAGTTTTGCGGACTCCATTAGTATGAGTTGGTATTGGGAATCTTTACCTAAAGCTCAAAAAAGTTATGTAGATTTTAGATTAATTGAAAACGAAAATTCTCTAACCTCTTCATTTTCCCCGACTGCTCTATTTCCTCGAACTATCAAACAAACTCCATTTACTCAATCATGGTTAGGGATTAATCCTGTGACTGAAAGGGTATATCAATGGCTTTGGGAAGATTTAAAAAAGATAGGATGGGTCACAGGTGATAGCTTAGAAAATGCAGGGTTTCCTTACTGGCGATGATTAAACATTTTTATCTGTAAGTTAGAAGTTTGTTAGATACATAAATTACCTCAATGCAAACTTTCATCAAATAACAAGTCCAAAAATCTAATTAGTTATAGCCCAGAGGTTATTGATAATGAATGCAGACGATATAAATGCAATTTTTAATAGAATCGCTAATAATCAACACACTGAAGATGACATATCAATGTTGCAACAGGCACTTATTGGCGATAATCACCAGCTTGCATTGCAACTAAGTAAGTATAATGTCAATATTGGAGAAGGAAAGGATATACATATAGGCGATCGCGTTTATCAACAGTGGGATGGAGAAGCTATTAAAGCCCTAGTTAAAGCCATTCAACAAGTAACTTGGAGATGTATCGCCAATTTAACAGAAAATGATTATACACAATCTATAGGGATTAGCTTAATAGATAAATTATCCAAACAATTGACTGATTTTTCCCAGCAGTCTGTAATGCGTTATGGATTAAAGTTAGCTTTTAGTCCTAATTCACAACAAGAATATTTTGTTAGTAGCAGCAACCAAGTTATTAAACGTTGGCAGACAAATACATGGGAAATATTGCGAGAAATATCTGTTCCATTTTCCCTCACAGATACTTTTGATTTATGGTTTACTGCTGTAGGAATTAGCCCAGATTCTCACTAGTTGCTGCCTGTAAAGCCTATCAAGTAAATGTTTGGAATTTAGGCACAGATAAGCTAATTTATAGCTTTGGTAAAACTGTTTTTAGTAACTTTTTCGATGTTTTCGGTTTCGACTCAGTTGCTTTTAGCCCAGATAGCAAAATATTAGCAGCTAATGATAACCAAGACATTAAATTATGGGATATAGAAACAGGAAAGGAAATTACCAAACTTTCAGGACATACAGATAAAGTAACCTGTGTGGCTTTTAATCCCAACAATGGCAGAATTCTGGCAAGTTGTAGTTACGACAAAACTATCAAACTATGGGATATCGCTGAGAAAAGATGTTTAGGTACACTTTCTGCCCATCGAGATGCTGTCTATACCCTGGCATTTAGTCCTGATGGAGAAATTATTGCCACTGGAAGTAACGATAATAGTATCAAACTGTGGAATCTGAATGCGGGAGAAATCCCTGAAACGCTTCGACAACATTCGGATGCTGTAACCTGTCTTGTTTTTAGTCCAGATGCTAAAACTTTAGTAAGCGGAGGTAATGAGGGGAAAATTGTAGAATGGGATATTGCCAAAAAAGAGTCACAAACTTTGCCTCAACAACATAGCCGAGGAGTTACATCTATTGCAATCAGTCCAGATGGAGAAACATTAATTAGTGGAGGAAGGGATCAGACGATTAAAGTTTGGAGACGATAACAGTGAGAGAGAAAAGGTAATTATCTGCGATCATAATCTAAACATAAATACAAATTTACTGCTTGAAGCACAACCAAAATGCTCCCTCCTGAAGAACTAAATGCCATTCTAGATCGCATAGTCAAACACCAGCAGACTGAGACTGATATGAAAGTTCTGCGACAATGGCTTAGTGGTGGTGGTCAGATTATTTCTCAGCAAGGGAAATATGCAGTAAACTTGGGGCAAGGACAGGAAATTCATATTGGTGATATTTACCAAGGTACAGATGCAGAAGCAATTGGAGAAATAATTCGCTCTATACTTGAGGAGCTAAAAGCCACCGCTAAATTTGCCACATATCAAGAAATTTCGCTCCCTTCTTTCCAGAATAGTAAGCTACCTGTTGATGACTTGGTGCAACAAGTGCGTATCCGCATCCACGACACTATCCAAAGTTTACACGGAACAATGCCATTGTGGGGAATCGATAGTTGGGTTCCCTTGGGGGATTTGTTTGTCGATGTCAATATTTTGGAGTCCCTCAGCTGTAACCGCAGGTCGGAATTGGGCGATTTGTGGCAGGATTTTACAAAGAGTAATTCCAACTACCGCAGTTTGGATCGGATTGGTTTGGGAAAGGAACAGCAGCGCGTTTCGGGATTGACTGTGTTGGAAAAGGATACAAACTTGATGGTGGTGGGTAAACCGGGTTCGGGGAAAACCACCTATTTGCAAAGGATTGTCACCGAATGCAATAATGGCAAATTGCAAGCACAGCGAATTCCCGTGTTGATAAAGCTGCGGGAGTTTGTGGACGATGGATGCAAGTATGACTACAACTTGAAGCAGTTTTTGGGACAGTTTTGGCAGTTAAACAACGCAGATATCGAACTGGTGTTAAACCAGGATAAAGCTTTGGTGTTGTTGGATGGGTTGGATGAGGTGACAGGGGAAGCAGGGAAGCAAATTACCAGGGAAATCAAGCGGTTTGCTCGTGCTTATCCCCAAGTGTTGGTGGTGGTGACTTGTCGAACACAAAGCCAGGAATCGCGGTTTGACAGGTTCGATTATGTAGAGGTGGCTGATTTTAATGAGCAGCAGGTGAGAGCGTTTGCAGAGCATTGGTTTGGAACTGTGTGCGGGGATAGAGGGGAGAACAAAGCGCGGGAGTTTTTGGAACAGTTGTTTCGGGATGAGAACAAACCGATTCGGGAAT
The DNA here is from genome assembly GCF_048836525.1 of Nostoc sp. CALU 546. Taxonomy (NCBI): domain Bacteria; kingdom Bacillati; phylum Cyanobacteriota; class Cyanophyceae; order Nostocales; family Nostocaceae; genus Nostoc; species Nostoc sp. CALU 546. The sequence goes on along the minus strand of NZ_JAWJTF010000023.1, from coordinate 52,770 downwards.
TGGCAATTACACCGATTTTGTTGAGTTTGACTTGTGCGGTGTTCCAGCAAACGGGGAAATTTTACTCGCAGCGTTCCAAGTTGTATGAGGAGGGGTTGGAGTTATTGTTGGTACAGTGGGACAAATCGCGGGAAGTTGAGCGGGACGAGGTTTATCGAGATTTGTCGGTGGAGCGAAAATTGGAGTTGTTGAGTTATGTTGCGGTGAAAAAGTTCGAGCAAGAACAATATGTGTTGTTCGAGCAGGAGGAATTGGAGAGGTATATTGGGGAGTTTTTGGGGATTGAGCGTCGGGAAAGTCAGGGGGTAATGAGAGCGATCGCATCTCAGCATGGGTTATTAATTGAGCGATCATACAAGGTTTGGTCGTTTTCACATTTGACTTTTCAAGAGTATTTGGTGGCAGAATGGTTTTTAAATTTTGCTGATTGGAGAATTTTAATTAGTTACATATTCACTGAACATTGGCGAGAAGTATTTTTAATATTTTGTGAAAAAACAAAATCAATAGATGAATTATTATTTAAAATAAAGTATGCAATTGATCAGAAATTTAATAAACAAAATAAATTACAAGAAATATTGAAATATATAAATAATAAAGTGTATGTAGTTAAATCTGTATATAGTCCAGTCGCTCTCAGAGCTTTCTATTTTGCTCTTGTTCGCTCACTTAATCATCGTTTTGCTCTTAACCTTAGTAATGATGAGAGCCTTTCTAGCTTTTTTGAAGACGACTTAGCTCATATGCTGGATGAAAATCTTAGTCATCAATATAAACTTAATTATGATTATAGTTTTTCTCCCGATCTCCTAATTGATTATAAATTTGCTCACGGCTATTATCCAAATCCTTATTCTTCTCATGAATTAAATCCTGAATTAGAAGAATCTTTAAAGGACATTCAAAAGCAATTTCCCTATCATATAGAAGACGAAAATTTTTTCAAAGGGTGGTGGATATTGAATGGTAGAGATTGGAGTGAAAAATTACGAAATAAAATGATTCAACATCGTAATATTGGGCATGATTGGCAGTTGAGTGATGACCAAATCCAAGTATTAAAGAAATATTATGATGCTAATAAATTATTAGTGAATTGCATCAATAGCGCTTATGGAGCGAGTTTTAAGGTCATAAACGAGCTTAAGGAAACATTACTACTACCGATTGCCGAAATCGAAAAATGCGAACGTGAAGACATAGAGTAAAGCGATCACCCTGCGATCGCATAAACTAATTTATCTCTAATAAAAGAACTCTTGTTGAAGGATAAATTAGCTAAATATTTAACCATGAACAAGTAAACTCATCTTTGAAAAGAAGCAACAATTTTAACTAAATTATTGATAAGCGAGTATCATGAGAGCCACATAAAGTTTTTTCAATTGCTACAACTTCACCCGCAGTTCTGTGCTTACTTCTTTGGGACATATTCATAACGTTTATACGGGCGTTCATGCACCAGCCTTTAGGGTCTGACAGAATGCGGCGGATGATTTCTTCATCTTCATTGCCACCGTCACCAAGGTTAGCAAGGGACAAGTAAACTTGTTGGTTTAGCAGAGAGGGGTAAGTGAATTTGTGGCGTTTGGGGTATCTCAGCAGATGCAGTCGTGCAGCAGCGAGGATAAGCCCTCTGTGGTGAACAAGCTGGGATTGTCTTAGAGGAGTAGCTGGAAAACTGGTAGGGTAGACATCGCTATAAGGTTTAGTCAAGATATTATTGACAGATGACTTGAACTATCTCAGGCAACCACCGCAATTGAAAAACAGTCTGGTTTGAGCCTTTGGCGATTGCTGCTACCATCCGCCCCCATTGCTTACCTGATTCGGTTGGGCGATACGGGATTTTCCGGTCATCTGTTCTGTATTGCAAACCAGCATGAACTAGCCAGTTGTTCACTGCGACTGCACTCATTGCAACTACCTCACCAATATCTGTAGGCTTAAGCTATGTATCATCGCTAATATTGGTTATTGCGATCGCTGTTTCCTTTTTGGCAGTTGTGTAACGCTGGAATAATTTGCTTTTATTGAATGGTGTCAATTGTCCAAGGAAATCGAGTTAAATCCTGGTGATGTGCTTCAAAAAAGATGAACTCGTTTTCATTCCAGTCGAGATGAAGGGTAAGACGAATTTTGTCAGGGTCTACTCTTTCAAGGCTTTTATCGTGCCAACAGTTAGCGCCTGTTAGCTGCCTGTCGAAAGACTCTGTAGAAATCTCTGCTATGGCTGCGCTTGATGCCGCATTCTCAACTGTGCTGACTGAAGTAGGAATTTTCTGCTTTTTCTCATCAACTAAAAATAATCTGTATTCAGGCGGTATCTGAGCAAGGCTGACAAAATACTTGATGATTTCTGGTACAGCTTGAGCAAGCGTGGTACGATCTTCATCCAGTGTGATTAACTGCTCTTCTAATGTTGGGTATGAAAATAGGCGATCGCGCACAGCAATATTGGTTTGTCTAACTCCTGAAATATTTAAGCTTTTTTGTAAGCATTGGATACTGTTTATAATTCTGTGCTGAAGATAAATTTCAATGCCAAAGTTTGAATAAAATTCTTCACCTATATTTTCAGAGGGTTGGCCTTGTTGCCGCACTTTAGTAAAGTTATACCAAGCTTGAGGATCAGACATAATCCGGTAAATCATTACCTCATCTTCAGCACTACCCTCCAGTCCGGCTATCGCCAAGTAAACTTGCTTGTTTAGTAATGAAGGGTAAGTGAATTTGTGGTGGTTAGGAGATTTCATGTGAACACAGTCCAAAAGCAGCGAGGATAACCCTTCGGTAGTGAACAGATGAGGGTTATCTTGGAGGAGTCGTTGGAAAACTGGTACTGGATTATACATGAAATTAGCTTTGTGACAATATGATAGAGCTAGTGCATTCTTTAATAGCCAGGATTTGTAGTTTTTACATACCTAAATATACTTAAATTAATAATTTGACAGATACATCATTTTTTGGTTTAAATCTGATTTATATCGGTTTTAGATAGCTTCAAATTCTTTATTTAGTGATAAATCTCAGGAATGCCACTACAAGGCTACCCTTGCCTAACTTTTGAAAATTCTCTAAGTTAGACGTGGCTATCCTTTGCAGAAGGGCTAGTTCAGGCGATTGCGCTCTTGGCGGGGAGCGATCGCTTTTAGTTATCCATCCCCTTAAAAGCAGATCACACTTCAATCCCTAATTCCGCTCCCAACGCTTTCTCTATGCTCCGCAATGTTTCAATAGGCAATTCCTGAATTTTTTCGTTTTCAACCCTGTGCCAATGAGGAGTGCTAATACCTGCTTCTGCTGCTAATTCTGTCAAGGATTTAGGAGAAGCTTTTCTAAGAGCTTTTATTTTTTCCCCCAATCCTGGAATCTCTTTACTAAACGTAACCCGCATTAATGTTAATTCCACATGCACTACTCCTTAAGTATCTTTTGCTGGGTTAGTTTTCTCATACTTTTATAATTACATATTAAGTAGTACTTGACAAGTACTACTTAAGAAGATAGTATATTGATATAAGAGAGGAACAAAGCGCCAGCTTCTCAGCTAAATAAAGAAGCGCTCACCATTGAACCTTGAAAATAGTAAATTTATTAATCCACCTGGGAGAGTAGCTGAGGCACTGGCGCAACCAGAGAAAGCAAGGGGAACAGGAAGGGAAATCGATTTGCGCTGAATAAAAAGTTGCCACAGCAGTACGAAAGTCGCTTTGAAGCTCGTTGCCGGCTGCCGCCCGATCAAGAGATATGCTGCTGTAGCAAGCCCCAGCCACTGGCTAGGAGCAAGCAAATATGAGGCTTCGCCAAATCTAGATTGAGAGTGTTGTGCAAGCACAACAAACTTACCAATAAAAATAGGGCGATCGCTCCGTCTGGAAAACTTGCGATCGCCTTTTTACCCCAATCAAGAGGCAATTTCTAATGATTACACAAACTTCAGCCCCTACGCCAACAAAAGATCCATTAACCACACAGGATCGCCAAATCATTGCAACCATCGTCAATCAGTCGGACTACTCAAAAGAGTGCAAGCCCGAAGATGTAGTGACTATCTGGATAAACTCGGATGATATCGTGTGGGTAAAAATGACCCACGGTTATGCTCGATACCATAAAAAATCTTTCAAACGCGCTGTTGCAGAGGTTAAAGCGAGTCTTTCTGCTCCAGTAGAGCGCAATCATAAGGAAGATGAGGAATTGAAACAAGCTACTGAGAAAATAGGCTTGTTGGGTGATTGTGATTGGCTATCGTTGAGCGTCCAATACCATTCTGATAAAGTAATCGGTCACGCTGGTTGTTATATCTCTCACAAGGCTCGAATATTAACGCCACCGGCTGAATGGGATTTTACACTGCCGAAGTGGAATATGCCTGCTGCCATCTGTCCAGATTGCGAAGGTCATGGGTGCGGTAACTGCTCGTATCGCGGAACTCGTGCAGAAGACTTGTGCGAACCAGTAGACGGCTATCGACTGACTTATGTAGGACGCACTAGCCTTCAGACGGCTCACAATGTATATCTAGATGGTGAGTTCTTAGGAATTGTCTTCAAGGTCAGAAACGTTGATGAATTATGGGAAAACGACCCCAAGACTTACTACTGGCGCTGTGGTGATGGAGTACGGTATTGGTGTGTCAGGGAGGCTGTAGAAGCACTGTCTAGGGCAACTGCTCCGATTGAACTGCCGCAAGTTCGTCAGGAGTTGGTAGCGGCGTAAGTAGAATGGTGGAAGAAAATTCTCTTCCACCACTGTTTTAAAATCAGTGCCACTCAGAATTAGAGCTTCGCTTATTTTTTGCGAAAACTAACATTAAAGAAAGGCAAGCAGCTACTATGACAGCTTTTGACTTTGATTCTGCTGAACACAAGTCCTACGAAAAGACCCCAGCAGCCAAAAGTATTCCTTCACCCGCAGGCATTTGGATTGCTTACGAAAATCAACAATTAGCAGGATGGTACGAAAATAAAGAACTAGTTGGTGGGAAAGAGTATAAAGTTCTTACTAACAAGTTGGACGAAAACGATGAAAAGATAGGCATTCCTGGCGCTCTCTATAGACAACCACGAATACTTGTGATTGGGCGATCGCCTCTGCTATACGGAAACGATAGAAAGGTGATTGGAGTTTGGCGTAGCAGTGATGGTTTGGACAAGAACGCCTACAAATTCGGTAGGCGGTATATGGTGATTTTCGTCGATGCCCAAAATCAACCTCTTCATATCGCACCAGTACAAATAACTGCTTGGGGAGTGTTTCAAGTGTCGTTTGATCAACAACTAATGGCATTCCGTGAAACCTGCGAACAAGCTTATGCAAGTTTTCAAGGCAAACATCACCAACCGAAAAATTTACTTTGGCATTCGATGTGGGTATTTTGTCCCATATTGAAAACAGAGAAACGTGAGAAAGGGGGGCAAACTTCCAATGCCTGTGTATGTAGTGGATACGAAAAGCCAACTGCGCTCAACTGGGAAAGTTATTGTATTGGCAAGAAACCAATAGCTCAAGAAATTGCCCTTGTGCATAATTCCATCAGCGATTGGTGGAAAAAAGGATTGCCTAACAATAACTTACCAAAGCATACGTCTCATGCACTAGATCGCAATCAATTGATGATGGAGTCACAACGATTGATTGAAGCTTTAGGTTGGGGCGAGGAAAAGGGCAAACAGTTTCTCATAGAGAACTATGGTAAAAAAGGAAGGCAGTCACTAACTAACGAAGAATTTGCTAACTTCGTCAACAAATTGCAGTCTATGCAAGCAAATTATGACGATGAAGTTGGTTACTGGGAGGATGTGCCTTCTTAATAGCCAAATACTTGTTGATGTGATTGCAGCAGTTGTGTTTGTCTTTATGCTTCCCTATTTACATTCAAGTAGGGAAGCATATTTGATCAGTTCTCAAGTCTTGTCTACAGCTAACAAAGAAAAGTAAAGAGAATAAGTTTTTTCTTCTGAGAGTGACTTAATAATTCTTGAATCCCTTTCTTCCTCTTTTGATTGGGCTGTATATCAATCATTTAAAATACCCCCATGACAACAATAATCGTTCACCCTATTATCGAAAACTTACAGCAGTTTTCTGACTCTTTCGACATTGAGAAATTATTGCAATCTAAGGGAATTCTGCCGTGGCTTTTAGCAAATAGCTGGAACTACGACGACGAATCTTGTTTGATTGCAAACATTATTGATCAGTCTACAAGCCTTGATGAAGTTTGGGGATCTAAAGAGTTTGATTTTAATGCTCTGTCAGATGAATTAAAGGAAAAACTCAATCAGATTTTTGAGCATTTTTATCTGTAGTATTTGTCACTTTCAATCAATAATTAACGCAAAAGTAACGAATTCTGCGTGAAAAACTCTCCAGTTAGATTTAATCAGTCTGACTGGAGAGAAAAATCGATTCCACAAAAGATTATCACACACTCTACTTCAATAGTAATCAGATGGAATTAAATTTGATTAAAGTTTATGACTCAACGCTTTTAAGCTCCTCAAAAGTTTACCAAATCGACGGTACGCTTTCACGATACTTGGGTGATGAAGGTACTATCCAACATCCACAGTATCTATTTGTACCTCTGCCAAATCAAAGAAAAAAAGTCAGCTTTCGGCTAAACCGAAACAAACTTATGACTCGGTGTTATGAAGTCGAAGGCATGGTTTATCAAAAGCCTGTTGTACAGGATAATTCACAGCAACTTCAGCTATTTTAAGCCATGTCCATACATAAACCACCAGTCATAAAAAGACCTGTTCGACTACAAAAAAGCTCTAAAAAAGTAATCTATAGAGCTACTAAAGACATTCAAATAGTCACAAAGAAAGCTTCGCTGAATTGAAAGTGAAAAATAATGATTGAGGTAAATAATCATGGTACAAGCACTTGACAACCCTGTTGCTGCAAATTTCCTAACTGATGCAGTAGTCGAGCGTCACAATTTCTCGCAATTAAATAAAACTCGCATTCGCTTTCGTATTCAACTAAAGAAAAGTACAAAGTCTGCCGCACCTAAATGGGCGGATGTGCTAAAAGCTGAAGTCTCTGAAATTGAATCAGACCTTGTGAAAGTTACTAATTCCGAAGTTGGTTTGCGGGGTATCAAGGTATTTAAAAAGCTTGATGAGGCTGCTGCCCAATTGAGGCAAGAGATTGCTTCAGTTCAAGAGTGGATGTCTGCTGATACTGGTGACTGGGTTTGTCCAATTGATTTAGCTCCCCTGGTATGGAATCAGTTAATCAATATCAGAGATAATATCGCCCCAGGACTGCGTAATCAATTAAAAGCTGATTACGAAGCGGGACTTCTTGATTATCAAGAGCGCATTGATCAGTTCCTTTCACTTAACACCTGGGAATTAGCACAGGATAAGCAAGAGTCAGTCAAAGCAAACTTGTTAAGAGCATTTCCGACTCTGACCGATCTCGAAGACTATTTGCAAGTCGTCATTGGTCGTCCGGTGATCATACCTGCTTTGTCCGAACAACTCAATCAGCAGCAAGCCGAGTGTCTTGACCAGATTACCAAGTTCATTCAGCAGTATGACCAAAATCTGGAGCAAAGGCTACGGGAATCTGCTCTAGCTGGCGGTGAACAACTCGCCGCACAGTTGCTTGAAGAGTTGGCTGATTGGGAACCAGGACGCAAGCCCGTACAGTTTAAAAAGAAGATGCAACGCCATCTGATGAAGGTTCAGGTACTACTAGCGAATGCTGACCCGGAGGCAGGCAGTAGCTTGGAGGCGATGATGGCGCACTTAGATTCTATCGTTAACGATCCAGCGATTGAGTCAAAGAATCTTGGCAGTGATACGCGCAGTCAACTACAGCAAAAGATAGATTCTATCCGCACCAAGTTGTTAGATGAACAACGCAATCTACAATCACTTGCGACTGACGACGTGGGCTTATCGAAAGCTACCGTGATGTCGTTTAAGTTCCGGTAAAAAACAGTCTTGGGCGAGAGTGCATTCGCTCAAGACTAAATACCTTAAACGAAAAATGCATATACACCTCACAAAGAATACCGCACTTTTACCACTACAGGAAGAAAATTCTCATGTCACACTTCTCAACAGTTAAAACCAAGCTTACTAACCGTGAATGTCTGGTAAAAGCTTTACAAGACTTGAAACTGAATCCGCAAGTACATGAAACAGCACAATCACTAAAAGGATACTACGGTGGCTCTCAAGGACAAAGCGCTGAAATCATTGTGTCTGGCCGCACTATAAAAGCCCGTGCAGATATGGGATTTAAATGGAATGGCTCGGAATACGAAATGATCCAGGACGAGTACGAAGTAATTAGGCAATTAGGAGGAAAGTTCTACGCCTGTCAGCTAATGCCTGCTTACGGACGGCGGATGGTTCTGGCGAAGGCTGAAGAATTACAAGAGCAGTTTGGTGAATGTGCGATCGCTGAATCAACAGAAGGAACTGTGCAAACTCTACGCCTAACCTTTGCCGGACATCAAGAAGTTAAACAATTTGTACGGAGATAATTATGGAACGCTCAATACTGATTCATTTCGACAGCGCTACAGGTGAAGTTCGAGTAGAAGCGGAGGGGTTCGAGGGAGTGAGTTGTTTATCGGCTACACAACCGTTTGAAGAGGCACTTGGAGTTGTCAGCGAGAGCGATCGCATTTTCAAGGATGAAGCTCAAACTCAACAACTTCGGACAACTTCAACTCACTCTATTCGCTTACGGCAGTAAATCAGGGAAAAGGGGAACCGCGACGATTGGGTTCCCCCAAGAAATATTTATGTACCTACCTAAAGAGTATCCTTTCATCCACATTTACGCCCAGCAAAAACCACGCCAGCCTGTGATCATCAAAGCGAATACTGAAGGGTTGTGTGTGCTGCTGAATGCAATAGTAACAGCGATTGCCTACCAAGAGAACAACGGTACAGCAGAGGTTTTCGACGGCGATGCCGAAGCCTATGAGGTGATCGTAAAAGTCGTAAACACACACGACGAATTATCTCCAGTTCCTTATGAGATTGAAAAACAATGAAACTCTCAAATCTGCTCTCCACGCTTGATTCACAAATTCCGATCGCAGCGCTTGATGTGCTGTCTCCTGATGAAGCAACGATTATTCAGTGGTTGACTACAGAGGCATCTAACAAGCTATCAAGTCCAGTGTTTTTCTGGAATCTGGGAGTATCAACCTTAGAGCAATGTTTAATCGCAGCAGATGGGGGATTGGTGTTTAAGCCAGTTGCAGAGTATAAGAAACCACCACAGGCTGATCCATTGTTATATGTGTTTGATTACATTGCTAACTTTAGTGGGAATGGTGTATTTATCCTCGGAGATATTCACCCCTTTATTGCTAAGAATTCACCCCAATTGAGTTGGGAAATTTTAAGCAAGATTAAAAACCTTTACCACAGGTTAAAACCCACAGATAAACGCATTGTCTTGTTAGGTCAGAACATACAATTACACGAATCCTTAGTCAGATTGATTCCTTATTGTGAAGTTCCTTTACCTAGTATTGACCAAATACTTGAACATATCAATTCTTATTTGCATGACCTACAACAGTCAGCTATTGAACAGGAATTGACTTTCACTGTTACGCTTGAAAATGCTGAATTTGAAACTCTTTCTCGTGCTGCACTGGGTTTAACCCTGGAGGAGATTAGCGACTTCCTTCGGTTAACAGTCAAAGAAAACTTAACTAATGATGGTGTCGTTGTCGGCGCTGATTTCATCCCCAAAGCCGTCGAGTACAAAACTCGGCTACTGTCTCAAATGGGTATCGAGTTGGGTAAGCCAGCCAGCATACCCTTCGGCGGTTTGGATCTACTGCGCGAATGGCTGACTCGTCGGCGGCGGCTATTCACACAAGAGGCGCGAAGTCTTAGCTTACCCCAACCAAAAGGTGTGCTACTGGCAGGGCCTCCAGGTACTGGGAAATCTCACTGCGCCAAAAACATCGCTAGCATACTCAATCTACCACTTCTGCAACTCGATATTGCGTCCCTTTTGGGCAGTCTGGTAGGTGAGTCTGAGGGGAATGTCAGACGTGCTTTGAAAACTGCCGAGGCGATCGCACCTTGTGTCTTGTTTGTAGATGAAGTAGAAAAAGCACTGTCAGGTCAGGGCGATACAAGCGGTGTTTCTCAACGCATCTTGGGTACTTTGCTTACGTTCATGGCTGAATGCACTGCTGGGGTGTTTATAGTTGCAACCTGCAATGACCCATCAGCACTACCAAGTGAATTTAAGAGGAAAGGAAGATTTGACGAATCTTTCTTTGTTGATCTTCCTACAGAACCGGAGCGTGTACAGATTCTGGCGATTCATCTACAACGCTTTGGCATTCACCTGGAATCGGAGTACCTCGAAGCGATCGCTGCCAACACCGCGAAGTTTTCAGGGGCAGAACTGGAAACCCTTGCTTCAGAAGCTGCTCTGCTGGCATTCGATGAGGGTAGACCGCAGCAGGTAACACTTGCTGATCTGGAAACCTGTCGTCAAACCATTACCCCACTTGCAATTCAGGATGCGGCGGCAGTCGAACGAATGCAATCCTGGGCATCTACTGCACGACGGGCTAGTAGTCCTGTGGTTGCAGCGAAAACTCAGTCTTTGCGTGCTGCTAAGTTTCGGAATATGAACTGATGAGAAAGCGATTGCCTCCTGATTCTATAGGGGCGATCGCCTACGGCGGGCGGGTACGCCATCGCTCTTTTAGGTTCGTAGCGATCGCGTTCAGTATATCTATCTCAGATGGGGCAATGCCCTGAAGTTAGGAAATTGACAGGGTAAGAAAGATGGAAATCTATTTAGTCTTTGTTGACGCAATTCAAAACAGCAATAAATTCTGGGCGGCCATTGTCGAAGATAGTAACTTAACAGTGCAATGGGGCAGAGTCGGTTATAAGGCGCAAACGAAAATCCACACATTAGCCAATCATCAAAGAGCCGTTAGCAAATTCAACAATCTGGTAGCCGAAAAGATGATGAAAGGCTACAGAAGAAGTCAGTCACAAATCGACAGTAATTGTGAAATTTCTGAAATCAACAGAGCGATTGAATTACTAGAGATTATCCGTCCTTATGTAGAGCAGAGAAATTTTTCAGTTGCTTATATCAATGCCCTAAATCAATATTTAAAGATTGTCCCAACACCTTTGGGTATGCAAATTGAACCATACAGGGTATATCGCTCAGTAGAAGATGTTGATTATCAAATGGAATTACTCAATTCTCTGTTAACAACACCTGCACCACAAGTTGCTGCTGTAGCTGTTAGTCATGCCCCTAAAGCAATAACAGAAACTAAGGTAGTCAGTCTCAAGACTATCAGTAAGAACTTCTGGCGACATTTATAAGGTTCAAGAGTGTGACTGGCAAAAAGCTAGCCACACTTTTAATTTTTTTGCAATCGCATCCCTAGTGTTGACTGACGGAACTGAAGCATTTAAAAAGCTAATCGACCATCCTTTGGGTAATATTCTGTTGGCTTTAATCGAGGTCTGGCAGAAGGTAAAGTAACTGATTGATGTATCTGCCTACTATTAGTTTCTTGAATAAAACTTTTTCAAGTTAAGAAGAAACTTATTTTAAAAATGCAGGCTCAACTTCCCACCATTTTTCAGTAAAAGGTTGCCGACGTGTATTAGTTCCACAATGAATTTCTCCTCGTCCGAGAAAATATGGCTCCCAATCATCGATAAAATGGCAAACTAAACCCAAGGGTTCTAAAACTTCTTTAACATAAGCTTCAAATTGGCATTGATTATTAATCTTAGGGCCAAAAGGTTTAGGAATCCCAAGATGCTGCTTTAAAACTATCATGTTGACCATATTAGGGGAAAAAGTTTCTGCTCGTCCATCTCTATCATTTTCAAACAAAGCAGGTAGTTCGATAATATCTTCTTCGCTTAAATCTAATTCCTGTTTTAAAACCTCTCGATTCCAATTAATGTATTCTTGAAAGCGATGATTCTGCTCATTTAATTTTTCATCATCTAGGACATCTGATACACTAATATCAGCTGCTCCACTAGAAAATCGTTTTCCTTGCCGTAATAATACATGAGCATGACCTTGTTCTCGTAAACGTTTAAGAATGTTATAAAATTGGTCAGTACTAGCTAAAAGTAGTTTAAAACCTTTAGAGGTAGGAGCAGGAACAAAAGTCATAAACTCATCAATATGTCCCACACTCAACCAATCAGAAAAGATTTCAAAAGGTGCTTGAATTTCTTGAGCGTAAAGAAAATCTCGTAACACCTTTAACATTCGACGCGGCTGTGGGATAATTTCTTTGCGAGTTCCTCCAAAAATCAGACGACCAAAGGGATAATGAACGCCTTTAACGGTTACTGGTGGAGAAACTTCTAAATTGCCAAAAGAGTCTAATTTTGTAGCCTCATAGCGGCTTTTGCGGGTTACATAACCAAAGTCAATGCCTAAAAGTTTGGTTTTGGGGAAGTCAACTAATCCTCGATCGCGAGGAGAATCAAACACCACGTACATTAGATGTCCTGGAGCTTGAGTATAACCAATCTCAATCTCGTCTTGCATCCAACGGTCATCCTGATGAAATTCAAAAGGAATAATATCTAGCTGCGCGTTCGCTTTTCCAACAACTTTTCTCAGTTCCTCAATAAATTCCTTGTTAACTCCATTTGATAAGCGAGAAACAAAGACTGCGATCGGAGATAAAGTATTCGGAGTCATAATCCAAGGTGCGACTCTGAAGATAACTTGATCGCTGTAGAAAGATTTTTCATCTTTTACTAGACTTAAAGTAATCTCAACTATGCCAGGAAAATCAAAATCAGGATAACTTAGTCCCTCAATAGCTAAGAGAATATCTCGGTCGGTATCCCTAATTTTTGCTCTTGTTCTTCCTGGGCCAATTAACTCATAACCATCTCTCTCTAATTCATCATAGATGCGAATCTTTTTGGCTATGTCTTTATTAACTGATAAATAAAGCTCGTATCCAGAGGGTAAATCTCTCAAACCAGTTTTCCGAACAGTCATAAAGCTAAAATCTTTCAGATCGAGCAGACCTTTTATTAACCTTTCTGTGTCATCATCTTCTTGATTAGAATAAACAATGTCGCGATCGCTATTCACTAATAAAACTGCACCATGACCATTAATGCCCCACTTCCAATCAGCTTTCTGGGGATTATCTTCTTCAATAACTCCATCCCTGTCTGCATCAACATCTAGACAAACCCGAACAACAGTTAACTTCAGTTGTACAAGACTTAGCTGACGATCATTATTATCTTGAAAGCTGATTTGCAAAGAACGGTCTTTGATTTGATCGCTAAAAGTTCTTGACAAGAGATTAATTTCTGGAAATTGTTCGAGAGAAAGAGGGGTTTGCGTAGAAACTATTTGGTCGGTACTAGTAAATAGTTCAACTTCTCCACTAGTGTTTAAAATTACAAGTTTAGTTTGAGGAGGAGCTAATTTTTTTAAAGAGATTTGTACTGGCTGACCGACAATTAGAACATCCTCATAAATTTGGCTTCTCTCTTTAGAAGCTGAACGACGCTCATCAAATCTTTCAACTTCTGATAACTTTCTCATAACCATAACGACCATTTAACTTAATCTGTTTTTACTATTTTCTTTATCCTATAACTATTATTGAAGATTGATAATCATTTAATTAATAAATATTACTAATACTTAGCGCACTTTTGTAACTTTCTGGAACTACAATTTTAAATGAAATTATGAGAATGTTGGCAGGTAAAGCGACTTATGACTTTAAAAATTCCCTATTTAGTAAAAGTTTAATTAATGCAGGGTAGAAAGGCAAAAACGGTTAATATAGACAAAATAGGTGCTAGTATTCACAACAATAACGCTTAAGAACGCTCATGTCCAAGGTTTTTCAGATCATGGAAAACCATAAGGAGAAATCTAAATGAACTACGACATCAAAGACAAAACCATTTTGGTTACGGGCGCAAATCGCGGCATCGGCAAGGCGATAGTTGAGTCGTTTATTGAACACGGAGCCACCAAAGTCTATGCGGCTGTTCGTCAGATCAACAGTGTCTCCTCATTGGTTGAACAATACGGCTTACGGGTAGTACCAATTCAAGTTGATTTAGCTGATCCCCAATCTATTGTTGCTGCTGCTCAGGCTGCCCCAGATGTGCAAATTGTCATCAATAATGCAGGAGTCTTTCAAGCTGGAACTCCCTTAGCTGAGAATGCGATCGCCTCACTCGAATTTCAGATGAAGATCAATGTATATGGATTGATCTACATGGCTCAGGCGTTTGCCCCAGTACTCAAAGCCAATGGAGGTGGTGTCTTTGCCCAAATCAATTCTGTTGCTTCGCTCAAGGGTTTCCCCGACTCTGCTACTTACTGTGCCTCGAAAGCTGCGGCCTATTCAATCACCCAGGCATTACGAGAACTATTGAGTGAGCAGGGTACGCTAGTACTAAGTGTTCACCCTGGCCCGATTGCCACGGATATGGGCGATGCGGCAGGAATGAGTGAGGTTGCACAGCCACCAACACTTGTGGCAGACGGGATAATAAAAGCTCTCAAAGCTGGGGATTTTCATGTCTTTCCTGACTCGATAGCTAAACAAATGGGCGATGCTTATAAAAGCTTTGCCCAAAATATCGTTGAGGTATCATCAAGTTAACTACATTGCAGGGTAATACTTTAGACAAGGGGATCTGGGTATTAAACGGCAAGCCCAAACTCTTCTCGATTAAGCCAACTTTATTTGGCATTATTTATGCTAGACCTGATATTGTAATTCCTGGATTCGATTCGGCACAGATGCTAAACTTGAGCGCACTGGTAGGACTTGTGGGATTATTCGGCATCGCTATTCACGCTTGGTCAAGATTACCGGATACTATACCTGTCCACTTTGGATTTGATGGACAAGCCGATGGTTGGGGGAATAAAAAAGTTCTGTGGTTGTTACCAATTGTCGGTTTAGCAATTTATGGACTTTTAACATTTATTAGTCGTTATCCCAATACATTTAATTATCCAGTTGTAATTACCAAACAAAATGCTTTGCAGCAGTATCAAATTGCTTGTTCAATGTTGGATTGGTTAAAAAGTGAGATGGTTTGGATATTTGTTTACATTGAATGGCAAATATTCCATCTAGCGACTACAGAAAATCCCAATTTAGGGGTATGGTTTATACCTGTAACATCAATAATTATATTTGCGACAATTGGATATTGGTTGAGTCAATCTTTTCTGGCACGTTAACGCCATACAAAATAGTCTTGAATGCCATTTTGATTCGAGCCTTACAAGAACAGTAGAATCCTATTGCATGGCGTAATGAGTAGATTGAACTACCCTGAGTTAGAGTCCCCCAGGCAAAGGTGATGGAATGGCGCAGCTTCCAAGTGGGGGTATGATGTACGTAATCGTCTAATCGTCTCGTTGCTGAGTTTCCAAGTCCATTGCTTTCAGTTCCAATCCAATGGCATTTGAAGGACAATTATGAGTAACCCTCTTTCCCAACCCGAAGATCCAGACTTCCATTCATCTATTCAGGAGAATCTAAAACAGCTTTCTGCTCAGTTAGGATCTCCTTTGTCCGAATTATCAGTCATGGAAATATACCAGAATGCGTGCGATCTACTGAGCCACGTTTCTCCATCACCTCTTACTCTTACCCGTGTTGCAGGAACATTACTGGTCTACCGAGTCACGGACACAGAACCGGAAGAATTTGAGTGGTTCACCACCCAAGTGAAACAATGTCTGGACGAAGAAGAAGTTGAGGAGTTGATTGAATCTATACATCGCACGGATGCTTTGTAATCGCTGAAAAAGTGGCAGTCTCGCGCACATCAGATATTGTCGCATCATCTCTTGCAATTCCACTGCCTCACCTGGGGGTGTGTACACTGTTTCCCCAGATCAGTGTAATCACAATCCTTTGCCACCTCGCCCACTCAAAGGGAGCGAACATCTACGGTGGGCGAAACAGCGCCATCACAGTAGACTTGGCCTATTGTGCCTCCCGCTTCCTCCCTTCATTGTAAGCTGCCACAAACACGGCTTCCGTTGACTTGATTCCCTTGCAAGTGTGTAACGCTTCTTTGAGATAGGCGATAGCCGAAGGCTTAAGCTTCGCTTATCGCACAGTTTTAGGATGAGCCAGTGGCAAAGATAACCTTATTTCTTTAGTTCGCTTCCACTCTCAAATAAAATTGTGTAGCCACAAACTTAGTATCTCTCTTGGTTGGATCTACGTTTTCTACTACCTCAGTTTTACCTACAGCAATCAAACCTTGATCAAAAATTTCGTTTGTTGCTGCGTCAAGTTGTTTTTGTGTTGCACCGGTTTGACTCAAATCAATTGACGAAACTTGAGCAGTCTTAGGTTTATTTAGAACCAGATTATCTGTGGAGAAGCAAGGAGTTGTGATGCAACGAATGCCATTGTCTTTTAGTGCCACAAAAGTACCTTTTGCTGGGGCATTTGTCGCAGCATAGAAGGCTTCTTTTACTCTCAAATTCCCAAACTCACCGAATCCAGAAAATGTTACTGGAACGATGTTACCTCTGAGAATCACACGGCTACCATCATCATTTTGAATTTTTATTAGTTCGGAAGGCGAGACTTTCAGGGAACTCCAATCAATTGCAGACACATAGCATTCGGAGCGAAAAACACCATCTAAGCAAGGAGTAGCTTTCAAGTTGACTTGCTTTATAAAATATCCACCGCATATTGGAGAAGCACATCTGCGAAAATCTCTTCGCACCATGTAATATCCCCACTGTGGAAACTCTTGGTTTTTGACAGTGACTGCAACAGAATCAGTAGTCTCTGGAGCAGAAATATTTTGCGCCGATACTTTGGAGAAAAATCCGTTGGTGACTATTATTGCACCTAATAAAGGAATAATTGAGGCTTTGTAGCTCAATGATTGTTTGTTCATGGTAGTTTTCGATTTTATTTGAGGGTTCAATACCTTTGTTAAAAGCAGAGTTGACAGCATTTCTCGTAAAAACTGCCAAAATTACTTATACACAAGCTCGGAGTTGACAAGGTAAGTTGGAATACTATAACTCTTACACTACTGACAAGAGGTTAAAAAATCTTACGGGAAACCTTAAAGGAATTTTAAGGACTCATTGTTTTTGCCAACTTTGTCCCAGAACCGCCTGACTGTATGCCCAATCTCTGCATTTAGCCAAAACTGCGATCGCTTGATTTTGATCCGACTTCACAAAATCGCGTTGCTCCCATCAGCATTGTTGATCAACAACCTCTCGCCATCAGCAAAAGTGACAATCTGCTGCCAGTGATTCGGTGCGTCTGCCTCAATCACTCCCGATTCGACATAGCGAGGGTGTAACTGTTGTGAAACCGTGATTAATCAGCAAATCAATTCAAGCGATAAATTGGTTTTAAACGCTCAAATCAAGGCTGAATAGGGTAAAAAGCTAGTATTTAGTAGAAAATGCTTAATTTTACTTAAGGAGTCTCTATCTCTAATCTACTGAGACTGCTATACCTGCATTTCTCACAAGCTTCAGGTGAAGAAGAAGCAGAGGGGAAAAAACTTGGTATTTGAACTCTCCCCCAGCAAGAACTCCGGTCTAAATTATAAGTCTTCAACCGGACACGATATTACCTCTATTGGGTATTCAGACCCCTCCTGAATAAAAGCCACCAAATTTTTAATTTGATGGGAGTCTTAAACCCAAGTTTGCTAAGGTCAGATGATTACTCTATTTAGCAGTGTGGGAAACACGATAAATCACTCCATTGGTATCATCAGTAAATAGCAGCGAACCATCTGGTGAGATCGCTAAACCAACAGGTCTACCAAACTGTGCAGTTCTGTCTTTAGTCAAAAAGCCAGTCACAAAATCTTCAAATTTCACAGGTTTGCCATTTTCGTAACGAATCCGCACAACTTTGTACCCCACAGGTGGATTGCGGTTCCAAGAACCCCGCATAGTTGCAAAAACATCACCTTGATACTCTTGGGGAAATTGTTTGGCAGTATAAAACGCCATTGCTAAAGGCGCACTGTGGGCTGTGTAAGTTAGCACTGGCGGTTGAGTTTTGGCACAGTACTCTTTTTTAGTTGCTCCTTCAGGTTCAGCAGATAAGTATACATCAGGACGCCTATCACCCCAACAAAAAGGCCAACCATAGTTCCCATCTTTTACAATGCGGTTCAACTCTTCTGGCGGCTGGTCATTTCCTCGCCAATCGGAACCGTGATCTAACCCCCAAAGTTCGCGTGTTTGGGGATGCCAAGCAAAACCAATAGTATTTCGTAAACCTTTTGCATAGATGGAGCGATTACTGCCGTTTGGTTGCGCCTGTAAAAGTGTGGCGTGTTCTGGAT
The DNA here is from genome assembly GCF_048836525.1 of Nostoc sp. CALU 546. Taxonomy (NCBI): domain Bacteria; kingdom Bacillati; phylum Cyanobacteriota; class Cyanophyceae; order Nostocales; family Nostocaceae; genus Nostoc; species Nostoc sp. CALU 546. The sequence continues at coordinate 34,387 of NZ_JAWJTF010000023.1, read as the reverse complement.
TTGGTTCATCACAAGCGTTACAGGTACTACCTACGGAAATGTAAAGCATCCCATCAGGCCCAAAGGCAATGGTACGGTTCGGGTGCTGTCCAGCATCGGGTAAATCAGAAATGAGAGTTTCCAATTTGCCCTCTGTACCGTCCGATCGCAAGTCCACAGCATATAGATGCGTATTGGTGACAAAGTAAAGCCTATTTCGATGAATTGTGATACCGTTAACAAATTTTAAACCCTTAGCTACGGTACGTATTTCCTTAGCTCGTCCATCTTGGTTGGTACCTAAAAGCGCAATGACATCACCTTGTTCACGACGAGTAACGTAGACTGTACCATTAGGAGCGATCGCTAAGTTACGAGGATTACCTAAGTCTTTCGCAAATACACTAATTTCAAATCCAGGAGGTAATTGCAACTGTTGCAAAAGAGATTCCTGAAATTCAATTTTTTGTGGTGTTGCTAAGTAACCCTCCACTCGCTCAATTTTTTGTTTTTCTGGCTGTTGTGAATTAGCGGTTTGAGTAATACTTAATATCAAAGCACATCCAATTAAAAAGTGCCTCGATTTTTTGATTAATTTCATGAAACCTCAAGTAAGAAGTGATAATGTTGCTTTTGTTCAAATCGGCCCGAATCAAACATAATTTAGTAACCGCAATGGAACCAATCAGCCAAAAAGGGGCTTTTAGTGAGTTAGATTACATAAAATTCTAAAAAGTCGCATCTAACAAACGAGATATTAAAATTAGTAAAACATCCGTTAAAAGCTATTCTTTTTGATAGATGCAACAAGTTATATAATTTGAGAAAATCTTGACGAAAACAAAAAAATAATTTAATTGTGAGTGAGTGTTAAAGAGCTTTTTGGCTGTAAATTCCTTTATTTTAAGTGTTACACTTGCGGTTTTTCAGCCAGTGAAAGCATTTGAAGTTTTGCAAGAAACCGTGACAATTACGCCAGTTTCCCAATTCTCTGATGTACAATTTACAGATTGGGCTTTTGTGTCCCTACAATCATTAGTTGAAAAGTATAGTTGTATCACTGGATACCCCGATCATCTTTTTCGAGGAAATCGAGTCATGACTCGCTATGAGTTTGCTGCGGGGCTGAGTACTTGCATCAGTACAATTAGTCAACAGTTTGGCAGCCAGCTTTCACAAATTGCACCAGAAGATGTTACAACTATTGAAAAATTAGAATATGAGTTTGCTACAGAGTTAGCCACTATTGAAAACAGAGTAGAAAATTTAGAGGTAAATAGTGCTGTATTGCGATCGCAACAGTTTTCTACCACAACTAAAGTAAGCACTTCCGTTGTAGTTTTAGCTAGTGGTATAACTGGAGACAGTGCTGATGCAGACCCGGAAACTAGTATCGATTCAAATTTAGCTTTAAATTATCGGACTCGTTTAAACTTAATTAGCAGTTTTACAGGTCAAGATAGATTGCTTGTACGTCTTCAATCTGCAAATAGAGTACCTAATTTTAACGGTGCTTCTGCTACTAATATGACGCGCCAATCATTTGAAGTTGGGAATAGTGACAGTAGCCTTAATTTAAATTTACTAGAATATCGCTTTCCTGTTGCTGAAAACCTCAACTTCTATCTTTATGGAAATGCTGCATCTCACCATTACTATGCAACAGTTGTTAACCCCGATTTTGCCAGTTTTGGCGGTGCAAAAGGTTCTCCTTCTCGCTTTTCGGAACGTAACCCTATTTACCGTATTGGATTTATGAGTCCAGCGGGTTTAGCAGCAGTTTACAACAACAGAACTATTCGTTTGGATATAGGTTATTTAGCAGAAAACGCCGAAACTGGAATTGAAGGATTGTTTGGGGGAAACTATAGTGCTTTAGCACAATTTTCCTTCAAACCTTCACCAAATACAGAATTTGGATTAACTTATATTCGCAGCTATGTTCCTGATGGCAATTTGCTACATCGCACAGGTAGTGATTTTGCAAACATTCCTTTTGGTGCAGGCATACCATTAATGGTGAACGCCTATGGTGTCCAAGCACTCTGGAGAATAACCCCCAAGATGGCTGTAAGTAGTTGGATTGGCTACATGAATGCAGAACGAGTTGACGGTGTGAATGGTAATGCAAATATTATCAACTATGCAGTGAATCTGGCTTTTCCTGATTTATTTAAAGATAAAGCCGTGGGTGGGATTGGATTTGGAATGCCACCTAAAGTCACTAATAATACAATTAATAGCCGCGAAGATCCGGGAACAGGTTTACACTTTGAAGCTTTTTATCAATATCCTTTAACAGAAAATATCACTATCATACCTGGTATTATATATCTCACTCAGCCAAACCATAATGATGTCAATAGAGACATTTTTATGGGCAATATCAGGACAGTATTTAACTTTTAATTCAATACGCTTGTGAAGCAGTTCCACCCTCGTAAATACCACGGGTTTGAAGACTTGGGTCTGCGTATCTAATTGAATATGTTTTACCACCTACGCGATTTTTGACATCAATGATAGTGATATTTTTATATCCAAGATCACGTAATTCTTCGGCAGCCGTTAAACCAGTACATCCAGCACCAAGGATACCAATACGGATTGAAGGTTCATAGGTTAAACGATTAATTCGCATAAATTTGAATTTCAGTCCCATTTAATTGTACTAACTTTATGTTCAGCCCTTCGAGGTTCAAGATAGTGCGATGACCAGCGATCGCCAACGCCATCCGATAAATCCCAACTGAGTGCAGAGTATTTTGCTACTTCTAATCAGCTAGAAGCTCTGCCAGAACGAAAAGCTCAGAAATTAATTGTAGAGAAAGATAGCAGTATTGCTGACTTACAAAGCTGGTAACATTGAAAACAGACCTACTTAAAACTGCCAAAACTAACCCATGTCCGATTCACAAGACCCAAAGCAAGTCAACAACGACTTACGAAATTCACAGTTTGGCGGTGGGTTGATTGACGCTGACACAGTAAACGCTGGGCGAATTGGCTGGGACAACATTCACCTTGGGCAGCAGACGGGGCGATATCAGTTAATTCAGTCCTATCGCAGAATCAACGGCAGCGATCGCTCTCTGAAAAAGACTCACTCGAAAAAGCCTACACCCTTCAAAGCCAGAAAGTTGCAAATCTGCGAACAGCCTTGGTTATTGAAACAGATGTATCCCGCAAGTTTCAATACGAACACCAGCTTCAGTCAGAGGAACGCACACTGAAGGAACTTGTTGACAAGTTGGATGCAATTGAACAACAGTTGCAAGCTACTGATTTTCCTCACAGCAAACAGGAAGATAATCAAGAACAGTTACAGAAGGAGCTAGAACAAGAAGGGGGAAAACTCAAATATGAGAAAGAAATCTTCATTTCCTATGCTTGGGGTGGAGATAGTGAAACCTATGTCAATCACTTGTACGAAGTTTTACAATCCAAAGGTATTGCCATCATTCGAGATAAACAAGACTTGGGTTACAAAGGACTAATCAAAGCTTTCATGGAAAAGATTGGGCGCGGGAAATGTGTCATTGCTGTGATTAGTGATAAGTATTTAAAATCACCAAACTGTATGTTTGAATTGGTGCAAATTGCTAAGAATGGTGGATTTTATGACCGAATTTATCCAATTGTGTTACCAGATGCCCAATTTTATGACCCAATTCAAAGAATTAAATATATTAAACATTGGGAAGAGCAAATCAGAGAATTAGGTGAAAATATCATTAGCATACCAAGCTTTTTGATTGAGTATAAGCCAGCGATCGCTAGCTAAAAAAATGGCAGCTAACAAAGTTTCAGTTATTAGTTAATAACTGAATTAATTTAATTAATTTGATTTTTTAGTCCACTTATAGTGCTAATTCGTGATTATAAATCCCCGCAATTAAATTAGACCTTAAGCCAAAACGTCGGTGACGGTTTCGATATCTATCAGACAAAATTTTAAATATCTTCAGACGACGATTTACGTGTTCAACAGTAATTCTTAATCGATTGAGTTCTCGATTATATTTTTTCTGTTCTTTCGTCAACTTCTTTCCTTTTGGTTTTTTAATCGGTGTTTTACTCAATTGATGAATTTTATTAATTCCTTGATAGCCTTTATCTGCGATGACCTTGAGTAATTCTCCAAATTTTATCCCGCTATTTTTAAATAGCCTAAAATCATGGATTCTCCCCAAACCATGCGCTAAACAGATGACCTGACTAGTGTTTTGGTGGATAACTACCTGCGTTTTTAAAGTATGTTCTCCTTGCTTACCGCTAAAAAATCTTTTTTGTCCGGTATGAGGTCTTTCAATTGGACTTTCCGTGACATCCATTACAACTACATTTTCTTCAGAGGACATTTTCCATAATTGTTTTTTACCCGGTAAACTAAACTTTCTTGACTTAATTAAAATATTTTCAATTTTAAAAACTATTCGACAAACCGCAGATTCCGAAAGCCCAAAGTCTAACCCAATATGATAATAAGTGCGGTATTCCCTCCAATATTGAATAACCATTAAAACTTGGTCTTCAATAATTAGTTTAGGGCGGCGACCTGGCTTTTTTTTCTTTTTTTCATCAGCTTTAACTACCTCAACCATTAACTCAAAGGTTTGACGACTTACTCCAGTCATGCGCTTAAATTTTTTCGCAGTCAGGTGTTTAGCTTTCTCTATTTTCACTGCTCCTCAAAGTCATAATCGTAAATTGCCAAATTTTTTATTATATCACAAAACACTTTTGCAAGAGTTCTATTGTCTTGCATTTACTGAAAGAAATTATTAGCGTAACAGCCACCACCCTTGCGTCCACTTTCAGGTATGGTTAGGTGCTAACTGCCATGTTTTTTCGACTGACTCACCATGAAAACTAAGCCAGAAGCAACAATTTGATAAGGAATGAGCAAAACTGCCCCAGTAATAGCTTTCAAAGTCCACCCAATACCCATTATCGATCGATAAAGTTTTATTGCTTCGTCTCTGAATTCTGGAGCAATATTTCTGAGTCGGTCTTCGTCTGACCAGCCATTAAAATCAAAACCCAGATAATCAAGCCGCATCTCGGCATATAAATCTGGTAAATATGCCAACAAAGTAACTAGAAGAACGCACGTCATCAAAGATAGAAAACTGCTTAATAGCAAACTAGTAACATAACCCTTCCGCCTTAACAGAAAAGGTATTGCAAATGGCGTTATCACCATCATTGCCAGAATAAAAAAATAAACTGCCAAAACTATGTACTGCATTTTTTGCTAACTATTTATTACACAGGCGAAAATCACATCATTAATTTTACCCACCAATACAAAATAACCACCCCGAAACAAGGCTTAGGGTTAACCAATAATATTTTTAACTCAGTACACATCCTCAGTTCCACTGGAGTAATAAAACGGCAAGTTTTTCCGAATCACTAACTCTACTAGCATTACACCCAGTGGTTCATATTCGTAGTAATATCTAACTTGACTATTGGTTCCAGGAAGTGGTGGTTGAGCGCAGGCTGCACCAGGAGAACCGCAAGTTACCTTCACAGGTATAAGTAAAATTCCTACTCCTAATACAAATATCAATTGTTTCATTGCGACCGTTTACTCGTATGGCTTTTAATGTGTTCAAAATTACTATACATATTCTGTTCGCGTAGTTTTATATACTATAAGCTAGAAGACTCCCGCTACACCGCTTTGCGGTGTAGCGGGATGATCAATAGCGGTCAAAAACGAAGGCGTGGCGCTTTTAATGGGAACGAGTGCTGCAATATGCAAGTAGTTGAAAGCGTAGGCGTAGTCCGTCGCAGACATCGCTACTCATTCCAATCAACCAATTCCCCATCCACAATCACAACACCCCACTGCGGATATTTCGCCAACAATTTCTTGATCATTATCACCAGTGCCGGATTATCATTCCAACATCAACATTACTTCAAGAAATCAAACCTCGGATTCTGCCCCAAATTCGCAGCAACGCATGAGTTTCTACATACGTCGTGGTTGCTCCAGGAGCAGAATGTCTGCGGGGAAATCTTAGTTAATTGCTATATTCTGCAATATTTTTTCAAGAACAATACAGCCGATAACAGGTTACTATACAGCAGTTACTCAAAAACAGGTAAAGCAAGATTATGGCAACAATTATAGGTACTGATGGGGACGATATTTTAATCGGAACTGCTGGGGATGACAGAATTATCGCTAGTGCAGGGGATGATACGATTACTGGTGGAGATGGCAGAGATACCATTGATTACAGTAACTTAGCACAACCTGTAACACTCCAACCAGTAGTGATTCAAAAAGGCGTAATTGGAACTGATACGTTTAGAGATTTCTTTGAAACTGTTATTGGTGCTAGAGGACAGACTAATATTATTGATGCAACTACTGACAGTACAAATGTATCGATAGTAGCTGATTTATCCAAAGAAAAACTAGAAATAAGAGTTGTGGGTTCGCCACCAATAATAGTCAGTGTGAAAAATTTTGTGAATGTAATTGGTACAAATCAAAAGGACACTATTACTGGTGATGCTGCTGATAATCAATTATCTGGTAGCGGCGGCAATGACATTATTAGAGGTAGTGCAGGCAACGATACCTTGAATGGAGGATCTGGTACTGATACGGCTGATTACAGCAAAATAGGTGTAAGCTCTACTATCTTCATTGATGGAACTCTTCAAAAAGGTGGTGGACTAGGTAGAGATTTACTTGGTAATTTTGAAAATCTTGTTGTTGATGCTAGCGTTGCAAATAACACTATAGATGCCTCAATTGCTCCTTCAGCACCCTTTTTAGTTGGAGATGCATCAGTTAATGTTAACCTTGAAAGTCAAAGTTTCGTAATTAATAATGTTCCTAACATAGGCACAGTTGAATTCACATTTATCAACTTTGATAATGTTAAAGGTACAAATCAAAGTGACACCATTGTTGGAGATAGGCAAAATAATGTATTATTTGGCAATGGCGGAAACGATACACTTTCTGGTAAGAGCGGGAACGATACACTCGCTGGTGGGTTAGGTGCAGATACTCTCACTGGCGGACTAGGTGCAGATAAATTTGTTTTTACAAACGTATTAGAAGGTGTTGATATTATCAAAGACTTCAAGGCTGTTCAAGGTGACAAAATTCAAGTTTCTCAAGCAGGGTTTGGTGCTACTGACCTTAGTGACTTCAGTTATGATCCCCTAAATGGTTCTTTATTCTTCCAAGAGTCTAGATTTGCCATTCTAGAAAATAAGCCTATTGGTTTTCAAACTAATTTAGATATTCAACTGGTTTAAGCTCAGGGATTGTATAAGTTCAACCAAATAGTGGGACTTAGAGGTTGTTTGAAAAGTGTCAGATTGGGCCTTAAATGCAACTCACAGAAGCAAGCGAACGCGAATTCCAGAACCCCCATTATCTCGTTCAACTTCTAGGATAGCCAGAGGGCTTTGTTGCATGAAACAGAAAAAAGGCACACCAACTCTTAGCAGAGTTAGTAATTATTTTTCCACTTTGTAGCTATCTGGCTTGCCTAACTGAATCATGCGATTAAGTGCAGCACATTGCAGAAATAACTCAACAGCTTGATTGTCAAAAAAGCGTCGTCTTAGCTTACCCCCAAAAATAATTTTTAGTCGAAACATAGCTGTTTCAGACAAAGAACGTCGATGATATCTACTTTCTTGCTTCCATTGCTGGCGACCAATTTGATGTATCCGACGCAAATTTTCATCTCTTTGATGTGGAGGCAGTTCAGAGTTATGAGGCTGTTGAATCTGAGCGTTACTGCGAGGTGGAATCACTGCTTTGGCTTGGCGTTGAGTGATTGTGTCGTAACTTTTGTTTGTGTCATAACCGCCATCACCAGATACTTGTTCAATATTGGAGTCAATCTGCTCCAACAAGTCGGGTAGTACCTCGCAATCAGCTACATCATTAGTAGTCACCACCGCAGCCAAAATCTCTCCGCTTCCTTGATCAACTCCCAGATGCAACTTCCGCCACGTCCGTCGTTTACCTACCCCATGTGTGCGAACTTTCCATTCTCCTTCACCATACACTTTTACCCCAGTTGAATCCACTACAACATGGATTGCGTCATCCTTTGGGATTACGGGCAGTTCCACCGATAAATTGCTCAAACGACGGCATAGGGTGGAGTGATCTGGTACCTTCAACTCAATTCCCATCAAGATAAACAGTGATTCTAGAAATCCTTCCGTCTGCCGCCCTGCTAAGTTAAATACCGATTGTACAGTTCCCATCGTAGCGATCGCCACGTCACTGTAATAGTTGGAGGCTCCTTTCCGTCCTGTTTTCTTTTCGTTGCGCCACTGTTCGATTACTTCTTCACTCACCCAGAAAGTCAGGCTCCCTCGCTGCTTGAGCGCCGCATCATATTCCTGCCAGTTACGGACTCTGTAGTTAGTTTTGGCTTTCGTCTTCATAGTCCAACTAAGAAACTAGGAGGGGATTAGTAGAGGTAGGAAGGAATAAGTAAAATTTACCATTTTTCTCTATTCATGCAACAACGCCTAGCCAGAGTAGTCAAACATAGGTTAGATGACTTTTCAAATAACCTCTTAGAGTCTTCCTTGCTCCAATTACTGTTATGGTGCTACTCGCCAAAACTTTAGATGACAGAAGGTCACAAAGATAATAATTGAGCATCCATAAAAACAAACAGATGGGCTACTTTTCCATTTTCTATGACAAAAAAATCCATGCCGGTTAAGACATTTGGCTGGGGATCGGTGCGAATATCCCAGAATAGCCGAGCCCCATTTTGCGTACTTTCCATCGGTTTTGTTGCCACAAAATTGAAATTAGCATCGTCCGCAAATAGCTTGTCGATAAAGTCAGAAACGGCGCTAATGTCGGTAAGGATAAAATCCTTGTCATACATTTTTATATCGTCTGCATAGATGGTTTGCATCAATGCGTCACGCGTTGTACGGTCTTTTTCATTCCAGACAGCAGTATGTGTTTGCTGGAGATAATTCATTGCCTGTGCATCCATGAGTAGACTGGCTAGTTTGTTTTCTAAAACGATATGACTTTACTGCCCAAAAGTAAGCGTTGTCTTTGATGCGGAACGTTGATGGTTTCCATTTAATTAAAGTCATTCCACTCAATCAGCATACCATCCACGATCGCAACCTCCCACTGCGGAAACTTCGCTACCAGCTTTTAATCACAATCTGCTTTCGCCGGATCGTCACTCCAGCACTCTTGCAAAAAGTCAAAACCCGGATTCTCCCCTGAATTCGCCGCTCGATTCAATTTTTCCCTTCTTACAGGTCGCATATTTGACCTTGAAACAATCGCCTCATGCGACCATTTTTCAGTAACGGGCGCAGAGGAACCCTCACCTTCATGAT
>NZ_JAWJTF010000023.1:0-24926 GCF_048836525.1 Nostoc sp. CALU 546 | reverse complement strand
AAAATCTCAGAAAAAATTGCGCTAACTTAAACTTTTAATTCAAAATATGATTCAAAATTCCAAGATATGCTTCACTAAAAACCATGACTCCGTAGTTTTGTATTGCGTACTGAAAGCCTAAAACTGCCTCCTGACAAGAGAAGCACTCTTTTCTTGGATAAAAAACTCTCATGACAGATGACGAATTTGATTATTGGTGTAAGCAACAGCAACTAACGGCACAAACACTCTTACTAATCGCCGCAATTCGCGCTGCCCCACCTTCTCGCAGAGTACAAGGACGCGCCAAAAACGTCAGTGGAGTTTACCCTAGCCGCAAAATGGGTCAAACCATTCAATTTGAAAGCCACAGAGTAGAACTGTGGGCGATTTATCAAATGGAACATGATCCTATTGTGTTAGAGTTCTACGACCAACCACCGCCATTTAAAATTCAGTACCAAAACCAAAACGGGCGAAAAATAGGTCATTATCATACCCCAGACTTTTTCGTACTGCGTCCAAGTGGTGCAGCATGGGAAGAATGGAAAACCGAAACCGAATTAAAACGACTAGCCCAAAAATACCCCTCACGCTACCAAAAAACTGAAACTGGTCATTGGCATTGCCCACCAGGAGAAGCTTACGCAGCATCATTTGGACTAACATACCATGTCCGCACCGATACCGAACTAAATCCCGTATTTACCCAGAACCTAATGTTTTTAGAAGACTACTTTAGGTTCAGTGTCAATATCCCCCACTCCATTACAGAACAAATCTCTTCAGCAGTTCAAGCCACCCCAGGAACAACCATAGCCGCCACACTTGCAAGCATACCAGGAGTGCGTGCCAATGATATCTACGCCATGATTGCTACTGAGCAACTCTACGTAGACTTGTATGCAGTTCCCCTAGTGGAACATTGGCGAGTTCAATTATGGGCAGACCAACAAACTCATACTGCTCATACACATTTAGCCATAGGGACAACTGGGCATCATCAACAAATCACCTCGCCCACAACACTTTTGCCCAATACCTTATTAGTCTGGGACGCACAACTTTGGACTTTAGTTAACTTGGGCGAGAAGACAACCACACTTTTACCCGAAGTTGGGCAACCAATGCAATTGCCCACAGCATTTTTTCTGCAATTATTTGATAGCGGCACTATCAACATTCATACTTCAGAAACACACGCAACTATAAATTCTAGAGTGCGTGAATTGATGGATGCTGCCTCGCCTACGGATCTACAAAAAGCTAATCGTAGATTTCATCTAGTACAAGCATATTTCCAGCACCGCACAGACATATATAAGGACATACCTCAAAGCACCTTGTCTCGATGGGTCAAACAGTTTCGTGAAGCCGAAGCCACTTTTGGTTGCGGTTATGTTGGGTTGCTCCCACGTACAAATAATAGAGGAAATCGCCTACCCAAAGCACCAACAGATGCCAGCGTTTTACTAGATAAATTTATTACAGAACACTTTGAGACACCAAAACAAGCTCCAGCCGCTTCCGTTTATCGCGCCTATACAAGAGCCTGCGAAAGAGCCAACATCCCACCACTGAGTCAGCGTACATTTTATACTCGGCTAAAAAAGCGTCCCATCCATGAGCAGACATTAAAACGTCAGGGAGCAAAAGCCGCATACGCAACCGAACCGATTGTTTTAGAACTAGCTAAAACTACACCCCGGCACGGAGACCGCCCCTTTGCTATCTGCCATCTTGACCACACCCAACTCGACATCGAGTTACGTTCCCAAGTAACTGGTCGGAACTTAGGACGCCCTTGGCTGACCTTACTGATTGATGCTTACTCCCGACGCATCTTAGCAGTTTATCTCACCTTTGACCCACCTTCTTACAGGTCTTGCATGATGGCACTAAGGTTGTGTGTTCAGCGTTTTGGTCGTTTTCCCCAATCCGTAGTTGTAGATGGCGGCAAGGAATTTCATAGCGTTTACTTTGATACTTTATTAGCACGCTACCACTGCATCAAAAAGACAAGACCTGGTGCTAAACCCCGTTTTGGCTCAGTAGTTGAGCGATTATTCGGCACAACCAATACTGAATTTATCTTTAACTTACTCGGCAACACCCAAGCCAGTAAGCAGCCACGTCAATTGACCAAAGTTGTTGACCCCAAACAACTTGCCGTTTGGACATTGGCAGATTTATATACGTACCTGTGTGAGTGGGCATACACCATTTATGACACGAGCGTACATGATTCCTTGGGTGAGACACCATTACAAGTTTATACCGACGCTATCGCTGCCACTGGGGAGAGAGAACACCGACGCATTGCATACAACGAAGACTTCCTCATGGCAACACGCCCTAGTACACCCAAAGGTAACGCTAAAGTCCAGCCGGGACAGGGAATTAAAGTCAATTATCTTTATTACTGGAACGATGCTTTCCGCAATCCGGTTGTCGAAAAAACCAAAGTCAGTGTGCGCTATGACCCTTTTGATATGGGTGTAGCTTATGCGTACCTGGAGGGAAGATGGGTCAAATGTATCTCCCAGTATTACAGCACCTTTGCCGGGCGCACAGAGAAAGAAGTGCTGTTAGCAGCCCAAGAAATTAGACAGCAAGATAAGCGTAATGCTGTGAGTACAAATATCTCTGCTAAACGCCTAGCAGACTTCATCGCGGCAGTGCAAGAACATGAAACTTTGCTCATGCAACGATTACGGGATTTGGAAGCTGTTGGGGTACTGGAAAATTTAACGCCCAATAAGGAAGGTGTACCCCAGTTCCCCCCAGTTAGCATTCTTGAGTCGGCTATGTCAGCACACAGTCAAGATGACGAACAATTGCCAGCATTGCAAAACAACGTTGAACTGTTGGATCTCACACGACTGCCAATACTAGGGGAATACCGTTAATGGACAAATTTTTAACCGGGAAAGGGAGTGACCAAATGCACCTCAAACTTACTCAGTTTAAGGAGTATGCAGTTTTACATCCCCAGTTAGCACGGGTAGATATGCTGTTAATGCGTGCGATTCGAGAACCCGCCGGATTTGCTCATGTGTTGGTTTATGGGCCAAGCGGTGTGGGTAAAACAACGATGATTCGCCAGATTGCTAAACGGTTAAATGAAAATGTACCCGAACCGTTATCCGGTGTTTCCAATCCCTTGAGCTATCGTAACGGCAGTCAGCCCCCGATGCCATTATTGCTATTAGAAACACGACCATCTGATGGTGTGGTGTTTAATCGGGCAGATTATTACCGCACTGCACTTAAACTTTTGGGAGAACCATTCTATGAGCGGCGGATGCTGATAGATATTGATGCGGAGCAGACTTGGGAGAAGAAAGGACGTGGGCGTACTAAAACAGCACAGTTTAATGATTCGCCCGAACTACGCCACGCATTAGAAGAGGCGATGACCAAACGTGGAGTGCGGGCGGTGATTCTCGATGAAGCACAGCACTTAATGAAGATTGGGACTGGTGCCAGTGCTGGTAAGCTTTTAGACCAGTTAGACTGGATTAAGTCCATGACCAATGTTACCGGTGTGCTACACATTCTGATTGGGACTTACGAACTGCTCAATTTTCGCAATTTAAGTGGTCAAGCATCCCGCCGGGGACTGGACATCCATTTTCCGCGTTATTTGTATCAGAATGAACTTGACCGCCAGGACTTTCAATCCGCATTATTGGCACTTCTGACGCAAATACCTATGAATGTGGATGTTCCGCAACTAATGCAGCATTGGCTTTACTTCTATGAACGTTCCATTGGTTGTGTTGGGGTACTTAAGGACTGGCTTATACGGACTGTGGCGGCGGCATTGCATGATGGACACGATACTCTGAGTTTAGAACAATTCCATGAACATACGCTCTCTCTTGCCCAATGTGAACGCATGGCGCTGGATACTACTGAGGGTGAACAAAAACTTAGTTACATGGAAAGTCGTCGTGAACATTTGTGGCATTTGCTACAGATGGGAATGGGTTCTACATCTGTACCAAAAACTGCGGTGGATTTATCAAAGGGCGCAGCAGATGTGGTTGCATCGCCCTCAAAATCATCTAAACCATCATCTCAAGCAAAGCGGACTCGTAAAAAGCCCGTCAGTTCTACGGCCGATGAAACAGCTTCCACAACACCAGATGAAATTCCTATCGAGCCAGTCCCCAAGAAAAAGCAAACTCGCAAGAAGATGAAACCAGCTGATTCTTCAATTAGCGAGACACCACTAGAAACAAATATTACCGCTAGTGACACGGTAGAAAAGAAGACGATTGATGATGAAGCCACAACTCAACAGGAAACGCCTAAAATGCCTAAAAAGTCTTCCCAACGTGTTGGGCAACGCAAACCCAAACGAGATCCTGTTGGACTTGAGTGAACATCAAAAAATAGTAAACAGTTTTTATCAAGGGGATCAGTTTTTCAGTAATGTTCGCATCGGTATTCAAGGAAATTATTAATTAATGAGTTTATCTACTTTACCTATAGAATTTGAATTAGCAGCCGCTAAAATTTTATCTGTTCATTATCTCCACTCTCGCTTTAAATTAACAGCAGAAATTAAAAAAGAATTTTTAATGATTGATTTACAAGGCTATTCTACCGATACTTTTGATCCGAAAAACCGTCCTTATTCTAATCCTGTTAGTGAAGTTTATCGAAATAAGAAGGTTGATTTCCGACTATTTTGGTCTGGGGAACATTTAGCGTTATCTGGCTGGTGGAGAACTGCAATTCTATCGCTTGAGTACACTCCAATACGACAAGAGTGGTTGAACGAAGACGGTGAGGAAATTCTTCGTCCCTATCCAGATGGTGATAAGTTTGAGGCAATTGCTGCTTCTTTGTACCCGATTTTACAGCAGTATTTCCCAATTTGAAGATTATGTCTAAAAATCAGAGTAAAATTAAAAATAATAGTTACTAAGATGAATCATCTAACAATCTCTGACAAAATTGGAACTAGTTTTTCTATTAAAAAACTAGTTAACTTAATAGAAGCGCAAATATTGGAATTAGATGAAAATCTAGAATTAACTAGTGAAGAGATTTTTGAGATTGTCTGCCAAGAATCTCACCTAAATACTGATTTTCTAAAACAAGCTTTGGGTTGTAAATGTCCATTTGCTTTAATTGGTTTTATTAGTGAATTAGAATTCAATGAATTTTCTCATTATTCTGTTATTATCGATGACTCAAATACGTGTAGTCAAAATGTCAAACAACCAGCCATTTAGGGATTTCCAGAAAATAAACTATTCCATTCTCTGCTTCTGCTGGAAGGGATGGCATCTACCTAACCACAGCAGAAGTCTTTTAACGTTCCTGTGACAAAAAGGGAATTATGACAGATTCAGAAATACCAGGGGTAAAAGAATACGCTCAGGCTCAAGTTTATGCGGAAATGTATAGATTTGCTTGGAGCTTATTTCATGATGTTAAAGAGCAACAAAAATTACTTATAAAAAAGGATTTAATACAAACAATCAACAACCTAGATGAGCCAGAAGATACTCGGATTTTCATGACAAGTACGGTTGAAGACGCTTATTTAAATAAGCCCAAATATGCGAACTATTCATCAATGCTTTATAGAAACAATCCTAATTAAGTTACAAAATAGGAATTATGTATGATTGACTTACTAAAAGAAGATTTAAAGCATTCCGAAAAATACAAAGGCTGTGATATTGACGTTTGGCGGGACGAACGACGTAAATGCTATTTATGCGAATTGTACGCTCCTGTTGGTGACAAAATGCTTCTGCAAGAAAGACATCCATTTTCAGATATACCCACAGCTATCGAGCAAACCAAAATGCAGATTGATAAATACTATAGTCTGCACTACAACGCTTGAAGTGACAAAATGGAGATTTTGTATATAGCTAATAGACATCTCCGAAAAAGAATCTCAAGCCCTTATCCTATCTAGGTGAAAACTTAATTTCTGGAGATGTCTAATAATCAATTACCAGACTTGCCAAGTTGATTACTCATCGGCTAACTACCATTTCCTAACTAGCAAGTGGTTGCTGTCTGACGCAACGATAATCCCTCATCAAGTGCTGCAATTACTTGGTAGATGTGATTTTTCTACTTTGACGCCGATTTCTGAAGCATAAAATGGTTAACTTTTTTTGAAGCATATCTTGAGCTAAAAGTTTATTTTATGATTCAAATCACACGAGTTTTCAACCAACAACGTAGCAGAATAACCTTTCTCAACTTGCCCTTGTGGTTAATTAGCGATTGCACTGTGCCAGTTGCGTAAGTCCTGACCATGAAAATGATGCAATTTAAATGACGATTAGTTTAGCGAGTGCGATCTGGGCATCATAAAAATATCAATTGAAAAATTTTAAATATCCTTGTACGAATGTTAATATCTTCCACTGCTTTGACATCGCTTGATTTGGAGTCAGCGATTATTCGCAACCCACTGATTGTTTCACCAAGTACATCTGTGATGGCGGCAATTGCTCAGATGAGTGGTAGTCATAGTATGTGTTCATCAGCAAGAGAAGCAAATATTCAAATTGAAGCCCGGCAGCTTGAGGTGCGTTCAAGCTGCGTGTTGATTGTTGAAGCGAATCAGTTGTTAGGGATTTTTACTGAACGAGACGTGGTTCGCCTCAGTTCTCAGAGGCGAACACTAGAAAATCTAGCAATTGGTGATGTAATGGCACATCCAGTCATTTCCTTACACCAATCTGCATTTACCGATCTGTTCTTAGCTGTCAATCTACTCCAGCAATATCGGATTCGCCACTTGCCCCTACTCAATGAACAAGACGAAATCGTTGGACTATTGACTCATGAGAGCTTGCAGCAATTGTCACGTCCAATAGACTTGCTGCACCTGCGTCTAGCACGAGATGTGATGACTTCTAAAGTGATTTGTGCTGCACCAAGTGTTTCGATGCTAGCTATAACTGGACTGATGGCAGAAAATCGGGTAAGTTCGGTGGTGCTTGTGGAAGAACGAATGGCACAAGGTCAACTCATAGAAATACCGATTGGCATTGTCACAGAGCGAGATATTGTCCAATTTCAAGCATTGGAACTGAATTTTGAAGACCTTCAGGCGCAGGTCGTGATGAGTACGCCTGTTTTCTCAGTCAGCCCTGAGTACTCTTTGTGGAGAGTTCAAGAAGCAATGCGGCAATACTTAGTCAAGCGGATAGTAGTTACTGGAACTCAAGGAGAGTTATTGGGGATAGTGACTCAGAGTAGTATTTTAAAAGTACTAAATCCAGTCGAGTTAACTAATTTAGTTGGAGTTTTGGAATATCATGTGAATCGCTTAGAAGCAGAGAAATTAGCGCTACTCCAAAATCGCAACGCCGAATTAGAGCAAGAAGTTCAACAGCGTACAGCTACACTCAAAGCGAAAGCAGAACGGGAAAAATTAATTGCAACTATTGCTACTCAAGTTCGCTCTTCGCTTAACCTACAGGATATTCTCAACACAACAGTTATTGAAGTCCGATCGCTCTTAAACTGCGATCGGGCGATGATCTTACAGTTTCAACTTGACTGGAGCATGGTTGTTGTCGCAGATTCGGCAAGCAATAATCATATTTCTTATCTCGGTAAACAGGTTTACGATAGTTGTTTTACTACTGATTTGTTTGATTTATATCGCCACGAAAAAATTCGAGTTGTGTCTGATATCTACACAACACAGATGAGTGATTGTCACCGAGAACTACTAGAAAGTTTACAGATTAGAGCAAAAATTTTGGTTCCAATTATCCAAGGTAACAACCTGTGGGGATTACTGAACGTGGTTGAAAGCTTTGCTCCTAGACAGTGGGAAACGGAAGAAATTGCTTTCGTGCAACAGCTTTCGACCCAGATGGGGATCGCAATTCAACAAGCTACTGCTTATCAACATCTGGAAACTGAACTTGCAGAAAGGCAAAAAACAGAAGCGCATCTGCGGCAAAGCGAACAACAATATATTTCTTTGGCCGCCGCCGTTCCAGTCGGTATTTTCCGAACCGATGCTCAAGGAAACTGTTTTTACGTTAATGAACGCTGGTGTTCTCTTACCGGACTAACTCCTGAAGAAGCAGCCGAAACTGGATGGATTAAAGGACTTCATGCTGATGAACGAGAAAAAGTTTTAAATAAGTGGTATTCTACAATTCGAGAAAATAGTCCTTTCCAACTAGAGTATCGATTTCAAAAGCCTGATGGCACGGTTACTTGGGTATTTGGACAAGCTGTTGCAGAGTACGATTCCGCAGGAGAAATCACGGGATATGTTGGCACAATCACCGATATTAGCGAATATATTGCTGTACTGCGCGATCGCCAAAACGCAGAAGAACAGCTAGTTTATAATGCCTTGCATGATGCTCTAACTGACTTACCTAATCGTAATCTACTGATGAAGCGGCTAGAATTAGCCCTTGAACGAGCTAACCGCTTAGAAACATATTACTTCGCGGTTTTGTTTCTCGACATGGATCGGTTCAAAATCATTAATGACAGCTTAGGACATTTAACAGGCGATCAACTACTAACAATTATTGCTCAGAAATTAAAATCCCAGATTCGCTCTGTAGATTTAGCGGCTCGGCTGGGTGGTGATGAATTTGTGATCTTGCTTGAAGACATCGGCAGTATTGAAGAAGCCGTTGATGTTGCTGAACGTATATTGGTAGAATTTCAAGCTCCATTAATAGTCAATAGATATGAAGTCTTTATCACCACCAGCATCGGTATTGTTTTAGGAACCAAAAATTATCTTCAAGCCTCCGATTTGATTCGAGATTCGGATATTGCCATGTATCGAGCCAAGAGTCAAGGTAAAAACTGCTATAGAATCTTTGATGTTGAGATGCACACTCAAGTACTTAAACGGCTCAATTTAGAAAATGACCTGCGTAAGGCTATCGAACGAGAGGAATTTCTTATATATTATCAACCAATTATCGATCTAAATAGAAACCATGTTATTGGGTTTGAAGCTTTAGTACGCTGGCAACACCCGATTCGTGGACTAGTTCCTCCCTCTGAATTTGTTCCCATCGCTGAAGAAACAGGGCTGATTGTTCCTCTTGATAGCTGGATGCTCTACACTGCTTGTCAGCAACTTGCGATATGGCAAACTCAGTTATCTGGTCAATTTCCACTGAAAGTTAGTGTTAATCTCTCTGTTCAAGACCTTCGTAAAGCCACTTTAGTTAAGGATGTGGAACGAACTCTAGCTCTGACAGGCTTAGATGCTAACAGCCTAACTTTAGAAATTACTGAGAGTATGCTTATTGATAATATCATTGAGACCATCAAGATATTAGAGCAGTTGAAAACATTAGGAATTCAAATCAGTATTGATGATTTTGGAACCGGATATTCATCGCTGAATTATCTTCATCGATTACCTGCTGATACTTTAAAAATAGATCGTTCCTTTGTTAATCAAATGCAAGAAGGAAGTCGGAATTATCAAGTTGTTGAAACTATTATTACACTAAGTAATCAACTTGAATTAGCAGTAATTGCAGAAGGAATTGAAACACAACAGCAGCTTCAATGGTTACAAAAGCTAGGATGTGAATTTGGTCAAGGTTATTTCTTTTTTAAACCTCTACCTGCTGATGAAATTGAGAGATTATTTATCAAATTATAATTTTAAGTAGGTAGGCGTAATTAAATAGAGCGTTATCCACTAGCTGATCCTTCAGAATTAACATATTAATTAACTTACATTTGCGCGAAAAATCTTCAGTAATCCCACTACTGATTAATTTAGTTTTCAATCTACCAATATCCCATCAACAATCGCAATTCCCCACTGCGGAAACTTCGCCAATAATTTTTTGATCACAATCTGCTTTCGCAGGGTCATTCCAATACGAGAGCAAGAACTTAAATCCCGGATTCTCCCCCGAATTCGCCGCAACCTTGAACTCGACCGATTGAATTTCCTCGAGTTTTAGGAGAACGAGCGGGTGTAGCAATTTCGGAATAATTCTTTGAAAATCGCGTTGTACGGCACTGTCCGACAAATTCTCTACTTAAGGAATAGTCTGCAAACTCAGGAACTGCGACTTACATACACAATTGTTCATACCACTTAAGTGATGAATTGCTGCTTTCAAGGAATGATATTCTCGTGGCGTAATCTCTCGAAGAGATCAAGGAAGGACAGCAGCGTTTTTTGATAATCGAGAAATCCAAGGACTCTGCTCTTCGACATATCGTGGAGGCATTCGATTTCCCGACCCAAATCTGCATCGGTATGCCACCAAGAGGAAAGTTGGGTCAACAAATGCGGCTTGAGACCGTGTTGAGCAACAATACCATCCCACACTGGTTCAGCCTCTCTCATCTGCTTAACCAAAGGAGTCGCATACCCTGGGTAAGGTGCGGCCTCGATGCCAAAGAATGCCGCGAGCTCTGGCCACAGCCAGCGCCAGCGAAAGATATCACCATTGACGATGTTAAAAGCCTGGTTGGTGGCTTCAGGCGTAATCGAAGCCCACTCAAGATGCCGCGCGAGCAGATGTGCGTCAGTGACATCAACCAAGCCGTTGTACTGCTGGGGCGAACCGGGGAAGAGAAAGGGGCGTCCTGTTTCGCGGCAGATAGTCGCGTACACTGAGAGTGTGACACCCATGTTCATCGCGTTGCCGAGTGCATAGCCAATGATCGTTGATGGCCTGTGAACACTCCACTCAAAGCCTCGCTGTGCTGCCTTTTCAAACAGAATGTCTTCCTGCACATAGTAGAAGTTCAGACCGGGGACGCGAGGCTGCTCCTCCCGGAACGGTGTGTCCAACGTGCTTTGTCCATAGGCCTCGAACGAGCCTAGATAGTTCTTCCCGCCGGTCACAAGGGCAACGTGAGTAAGCCTGGGTGCCGCATCCAGCGCCTCAAGCAGGTTGCGAAGCATCGCACCGTTGACATCGCAGTTCTCTTGCTCGGTAGTCTGGCGAGACCAAGTACAGAAAAAAACGTGCGTCACATCGATTCCTGCCAGCGCCGACTTCAGTTTGTCACGGTCGAGCAGATTTGCCGAAATGGGAAGGATGCCTTGCTCTGTCGATGGGTTGCGGGCTAGCCCGTACACCGTCCAATCGCTCGTCCTTACAAGGTGGTCGGAAAGGTTCTTGCCCACAATGCCTGTCGAACCTACGACAAGCGCAATCTGTCTGGTGTTCATCAAGATCGTCTTTTCTACTGTAACTGTCAGCTTCAATAGTGCCACAGGTTGAAAACAAGTACTATCTATCTGTGTGTAGTGGTACAGGATTAGTTGTACTATTATCACCTCTCCGGCAAGTGATAGATGATTTTAGATCAAAGTGCGATGCCCTTGGCAACCACTTCGTGGTATCGGGCCACTTTTACGGAAAGAAATCTCTAAACTAGAGGAAAAAGCACTTGTTAAGCCTGTAGGCAGTCGCAGATTTGACCGTGCTACAATCAATCGCCTCATGTGACCATTTTTCAGCGCTGGTGACAGGCGCAGAGGAACTTTCACCCTCATGATCTGCTTTCACTTCAACACCAGAGACTTGGTTTTCTTCTGGCAAGGAAGCAGAATAACCCTGTTCTACAAGCCCATGCGGTTGATTAGCGATCGCTACTTTTCCCCACATCAATACTTCCCACGCTAAATGCTAAATTTTATTTAGCCACCCAGCAGGAGTTTTCTTTTTCTTATGTGGTTCTGGTCTGCCGATTCAGTAGAACAAGAATTATTTGATTTGTACGCTCCAGCCCTACGGTCGCTCGGCGTAAATTTTAATGACGAGCAACTCCAAGAAACTTTAGAAGCATCCAGCTATTGTTTAGAAGATGCTTTCAGGAGCGCAATCGTTTATATACTCTGGCTCGAAGAAAACCTGAAGCCGATCTACCCGACTGCAATACTAATCGAGGCACTGGCAAATCAATGGCGCACCAAATACTGGAAGCCAGAGTATTTAGAACTTGAACAGTTGCTCTCTCCCGGAAAGCGTTGGTGGAGGGCAGCAGTAGATATGTGGGGTTATGATGAGCGTAATCAACTGGTTGCAGACATATTTGACGACCACGGACAAGAATTTATTAAGTTCCGCAATGGGAAAGAAATTCTAGTTGACACTGCTTATAAGTGGGGATGGGAGCGAGTTGCAGATTATGCGTCCCCGTTTTCAGAAAGTAATTTGTCGCTTGGCAGTATCAATGCAAGGGAATCTTGATTTACACCTTCTGCACAAGAGTAGATAAGCACCGTCAAGCAGCAATTCAAAATTCAAAATTATTAATTCAAAATTAAAGGCAATTGGAGCTTAAACTCACCACTTTCTTGTTGACCGCCAAATCAAACATTGTTGCGGGGGCTTGTACCCACAATAAATAAATAAACTAGCCCTTATTTATATTTTGCGTGAATTTGCTGGAGATTATTGGCATTTCTAGTATAAAAAGGTTACATTGCTGTGGAGAGTCTCGAATGTTAAAGTTTATCGGAGAAATAAGATCGTGACAATCGTAAATGTACTAAAAAAGTTATCAATAGCTTCTCCTTTCATCCTGACAACAGCTTTAGTTTCTGTACCATCTGTATACGCATCTGAAGCGATACAGAGTTTCGCTGGTGGATCTAACTTCCCAGCTTTTAATGGTACAAATCAAACAATTGGTTGGTCATTCACTGCTAATGAAAACCTCTCGGTTACTGCATTAGGTTTTTACGATCAAACTCTTGCGAATCCTCTATCACAATCCCACTTAGTTGGTTTGTGGACATCGGACGGGAATTTATTAGCTTCAACAACTGTCCAAACCACCAGTCCACTAACTGGAAGCTTTCGTTACCAGGATATTACCTCAGTCAATCTTCTTGCTGGAATGTCATACGTTATTGGTGCAGCAATAACTAGTCCATTTAGTGATATTTATACTGTTCCCGGATTTGTAAATACGGCTCCAGAAATTACTCTCACCGGTAGCGCCAGAAATGGTTCATCCCAAGGCTTTAGTTTTCCTTCAACCCTGACAGCAGGTAACGGTAGGATTGGCCCCAATTTCAAATTTGACGTAGTTACCCAAGCTGTTCCCGAACCCGCCTCCCTGATTGGTATCTTAGGCTTAGGTGCTTTCGGGATCACATCTCTTCGTAAACGCAAGCAATTAGTTACAGAATAAATCTAGAGTGGTAAAACTTGCTAGAGGTAGGTTGGAAGCATAGTATACTCGTTTGATATTTTCTAAGACGCATACGTAATTAAGCCTTTAGTCTCACCTCTCCAGTTAGTTTTGCCGTTCTAGATACTTTCAGGGTATAAACCCACATAGCCGAACCTTGGGTCATGTATTTGTTCTACTTCTACCCCCTGCTTGCGGCATAACGCGCTAGCTTTCTTTCCCTTGCTGCCGGCTTGTGAGAGTGATATCTCAAGTCCTCGAAGTTTAGCAAAACCCATAACGCTGTACTTGTGACCACATGGGCTATTAAACCGATCTTGCTCAACTTCAACCGCTTTTAGTCTTGCCAGTACTTCGTTTTGACGGCGTTCTTGTTCCAATAGCCTTTGCTCTTGTTCTGCCATCTGTTGGGCGAGTGCAGCAAGGATTTGAATCTGGGTCATGGTTCCTGGGGCAACCGAGTATCTACCTGTCTTACGAATAGAGGGCAGGACTTCATGAAACACCCAGTACTGGAAACGTTTGGCAACTGGCTTACGGGACTTAAATACAAGACGATAAAGCCCTGGTTCATTGACAGTCAGCATTTCTTGCTCACCACCAAGGGTACGAACATTCCTCGTACCCTTTTCGGATGGCTCCAATGTCTCTAGTGCTTTACTTGTATCCCTTAATTGCAAACAAGCACACACATCAGCAGCTACCCATTCTGGCTTTTCTGCTGTACCAACAAATCTAACTTCTTGAGACTCAAAGCTAAAAACTGATAGGTTAGACATAGCTATTCCTTCTTGGGGGTTTAGTTGGGGCGATCGCAAACTTTGGACGGTGGGCGATCGCTTTTAGTTAGGAGGTTTCGCCAAATGCACTTTTAACCTCTTCAATCGCAAGTGATTCTATATTGGGTTGACACTCAATTCCCAGTACCTTAGCGATTCTGCCGAGAGTTTCCACCTTAATAGATTTATTCTTGTTGCTGGTTATTTGCCAGACAGCCGTACCTGTAACACCTGCGGCTTCACCAAGTTTTTGAAAAGATAGACCCTTCTGCTTCATTGCCTCAGCTAAATCATTCTCTAACCCTGGAACATCAATCGTAATCGTTACTTTCACTTCCATCTCCTAATTCACCTCCTTTGATTGAAGCATTAACTATTAGTTGTTGGTTGACAACTGACAGCTAATGGTTTATGGAACTTCAGAGATTAATAATGATGCCAAGGCAAGAACTGCTACTGAATTCACCTCCTTTAACTAAAGCATCAAAATATTAGCTATCTGCTATAAATCATAAGCTGATGGTTTATAAAAATCAAGGGTAAGATGATGTTTTTAACAGTTGACAACCATTAGCTAATGGTTTATATTATAGGTGTAAGGGCAAGGAAATGCAACCGCCTGCACCCGAACGCAAAAAGGGTTTGCAAATTACCAAACATTCACTCATTCAACTAACCACAAAACCAAGTGCCACCGGGACTAGCAGCCGGAAGCCAAACTTGTAATGCTCAAGCCAACGAAGATGATCTCGATGACCTACCAAGTCTTAAAAAACTGGTTATTTAGTGCCATTCGTCTAGAAATCAAAGATTTTACAGCAAAGCTGAATTTAGTAGAGTGTCCTCTTGGGAACACAGCGCTTCCTCACACATCCCCTGATGCTGCTGTCTGCTGTCTTGAGAATGCTCTTAGCAACTAGCTTTGATGGCTACGCCAAATCTATTTGAAAGCGTTGTGCTAAACCACAACGTCGTTTGCACATATAACAAAGACGACCGCTACTGTCTGCAAAACTCAGCGATCGTCTTTTCCCCGATTAAGGAGATTTCTATTATGAACTATGCAACATATACACAGCAAGCAATTCCTAGTTCTTTTCGTGATGAGCAAGCCCTTGCCCAAGCAGAACTATACAGCCACCTCGAATCCCAAGCCGAAGCTGTAGCCCCCACCCAAGACCCTCTCACCACCAGAGATCGCCGCATCATTGGTGAGATTATCGAAGTCCAACCCGAATCAATCCGCACGATCTGGATAGAAGGCGGAATCACAGTATGGGTGCAGTTCTTCGACGGCGGACGACTACCATTTGACCGCAACTGGTTCGCCGCAAGAGTTGCAGAGGTCAAAGCGACTCTGCCAGAAACACCCCTGGAGCGCAACGAGCGATTGAGCGATGAACTAGAAAAAGCCTGCACTGTTTTCGGTCTGTACCACGGAGAGATCGATTGGTTAGGATTCAGTACCAAACTCTATCAAGACGGGCATTTTGTCGGCTTCGTCGGGTGCAATCAACAAGCCTGGTACGCAAGACCAAGACAGTACGGGGTAAATCGGGTTGCTGGCAGTGCAAAAGATGTGATTGCGCTGTTGGGAGTCCGAACGGCAGTAGCGGCGTAAGTTGCTGAAGGTAGAAAAGGCGATTGCTTCCCAAGCAACTGCAATCGCCTCCAAAGCTCAATCGCTGCTTTAGAAATACCAATCATGACATAAAGTACAGCAAGTAACTTCTCACTTGAAGTAAATGAGTGTCAAGAAAATATTCTCCTACCTGCTACAGATGCGAATGCAGATGTATAAGAAATCTCTAGTACTGCAAGTGAGAAAGGCGATTGCTGCCCCAAACAACTGCAATCGCCACTCAAAGGAAATTTAGATAATCGAAATCATCATGGCACACAGACAATGATTAGCACATTTTCTCTTCAACAGACTCAGTTTGAAGAATCTCTTGACAAAATACTCCTACCTCCAACCAACCCCAACGCAGAGGTCATGGAAATCCTTGGATACAAACTAGTTTACGTTGGCGGAGCTTGCCCCAGAAATTATCGAGTGTACACAGATGATTCCATGATTGGGGTGATATTTCAGCATATTACCCACTGGTCTAACGGAGTCGATTCTCTTCGATACGCCGAGCCAGTTGATGCAGCAGTTGGGTTAGATGACTTCATGAATGTGGCAAGGGTATCAAAAGCGACTACAGAAAAATTGCCCACAGAAGAAGAGTTGCTAGATAAAGAATTCGATGCGCTAACGAGTGACGAGTGGGAGCGGTTAAAGAGATATATTCCAGCAGCGAAACATTTGGTTGCTGCGTAAGGAAAAGGGTGGGCGTTGCTGCCCACTTCCTCAATAAGACTGTTTTACTTACATCATAAATATAGCAATGGAACCGATAGAAATACTGAAGCAGTTCAACTCGTGCTACCTGAAGATTCAGGCGATCGCTCAAGATGAAAACTGGCTCTTGTTAATTGCAGACAAGAAGATTGACCCAAAAGCAGCAACTCACGTGGGCGATACATTGCATTACTTGGGCGAGGTAATGGGGTGTGTAGAAGAAATCGTTGAAGTCAAGTTTAATCAGGAGGCAGAATAATGCAACCAACAATCACCATTCCACACAGTTGGAAATACCCCCGGTTCACCTTGAGATTCGGTCAGAATAACCAACTGAATTCTGACTCTTGGCTCCTGAATTCTGCTCGATAAATAGCTAAGTCGAACACTATCCAGTATCAATGCAATTTTTACCAACAACAACGCAATTATGGAAACAATCATTATCAACAACAGCGTCTTTCTCATTCCTCCCAGCCAACCTAAACTACAAGCGAATTGCGCTAAGGAATATGGTCAATTCTTACTCGATTGTCCCCCAAAACTGACGATTCTAGAAGCACAAGCAGGAGGATATCTTAAAGGTAACAAGGCTGATTTTGCGATCGCAATTTCTCGTCCTGACCGTGCATTGACTATCAACGAGAACTTTACCAACGAACCATTTACTGAACTGTGGGTAATTCCGGTAGCTGGCGGACTTAAAGACCAGTTTAAGGGGCCAGCTTCGATGCTGCTTAGTTTTCTGATCCACCGCCGCAGTAAAGACAATTTTGCTGGATTGTACAATCACTTCGCCCATCGCGCCTTCCAGCAGTGGTGCGAAGAGGGGATGCCGGGAGATCCAAAAGAGTTCTGTTATCAGGCGATCGCTAGCGTACTCAAAAACTACATTTTCTGCGCGGAGTTCCAAAAAGTAGAAGGAACGCTAGGAACGTACTGGTTTATCCAATGGTCGTACCGTAACCCACAGTCTGACTTTGAGAAAGATGCTCTCGTTGCAGCAGAGATGATTCGCTCTGGTGCTGAATCTGGGGCAACAGTTCATTGGGTGACTAATGATACTTACGAGCGCTGGGCATCAAATGCTGTCACTGCACCAGCATTACTCCCGGTTTCGGAGACTGAGGCGAGGGCATCTCTGCAAGGACAGAATCAAACAGCAATGCCGCAAGGTAACAAGCGGTAATTAGACACTACAACGGCGATTCACCTTTGAGTCGCCACTAGATAAATTAGCGGTTCAAACAAGTCAATGAAAATCGGTACTGTCTCAGTTAGTTATTCGAGAAAGTTTAACTTGGGCAATTACGAATCAATCGAATTAGGTTGTTCTTTATGGGCACAAGTTGAGGATGAAGAAGATGCAGACGGTGTAGTTCAATTTCTCTATCATCAGGCGAAAGCAGCAGTTAAAGACTGTGCGTTCGCTGATTTTAAGGCAGTCAAAGGAATTAATTCCTTGAGGGGTAATGATTAAGAGGATTTTTGAAGCAACTCCCTGATGAGAGTGGATTTGGGGGTAGTTTGAGTAGAGAATGATGTCAGGTGGTGGTGCATCGATGAGTGAGACAGAAGTAAAAATAAGCTCCGAGCGGATAGACGATATTCCATTAATAGTTGAATGGCTTGCTCAGATAGAGATAGCCAAACATATCGACCAAAAACTGAAGAAGCCGCACGGAAACCACCAAGGAATGAGCTACGGGCAGTTGAGTGTATTATTACTAACGTATATAATCACTCAATCAGACCATCGGTTATGTGCAGTCGAAGAATGGGTAGAAACACATCGAAAGATTTTGGAATTGACAACGGGGTGGTCGATAGGAAACAAAGATGTCAGTGATGACAGATTGGGAAGGGTAGTAGAAGAATTAGGCAAGCAATCACTTGCTAGACAAGAAATAGAAATTAAATTAGGAAGGCAGATAATTAGAGCATACGAATTACCGACAAAAATTGCACGCACAGACACAACAAGCTTCAGTGTAAATCATGAAAACACAAGTCATCTAGAAGACAATCTATTGCGTCATGGCTACTCCAAAGATAAACGCCCAGACTTATTGCAATATCGTCAGTTACTAGCAACGCTCGACCCGATGGGAATGCCGTTAGTCAGCGCCACTCTTGAAGGCAATGGAGCCGATGACCCTTTATATTTTCCCACCTGGCAAAAGATACAAAAAGTAATTGGGCACAAACATTTTGTCTTCATCGCTGACTGTAAGGCTGGTTCGATCTCAACCCGTGCCAACATCGCATTAAATGGAGGATTTTACTGTGTTCCCTTGCCAATGAGCGGACAAAACCCCCAATTGCTCAAACAATGGGTAAAACAATCATCAACAGAAATCATCGATATTCGTTTACCCCAACAAGAAGAACAAGAAACTGCTGTTGGTAAAGGTTTTGAGGTTGAGTTGGGTAAGTTTTGGTTAAATCCAGAAACAAATAAATGGGTTCGTTGGCACGAACGCTATTTGGTAGTTTATTCCCACAAGCTTGCTCTAGGAGCGATTGATAGTCAAAACAAACGCATCAATCAAGCTCAACTTGCCTTGGAGAAATTAGCCAATAAACCAGGAACCGAGCTAGATGTGCTTACTTATAAGGTTGAGAATATCCTCAAACGCCATCGCGTTACTGATTTTTTCTCAACTACGATTACAGAACAAACACGAACAGAAACTCGCCATCAAAGACGAGGACGACCCTCGAAAAATACTCTACAACAACAGGTTACTTCGACACGGCTTCAACTCCAAATTGAGAAAATTGATAGTGCAATTGTTGAAGCAGAAATTTTGGCTGGTTGGCGATTGTACGTAACTAATGCACCTACCGAACAGCTAACTTTATCTGAGTCGGTAATGTATTACCGAGACGAATGGCTTCTTGAACGCGGTTTTCATCGCTTTAAAAGGGGTTCTTTGCCTGCTTTACCGATTTACTTCCAGAATCAAAACCGAATCACTGGCTTGATGTTTTTATTAAACATTGCTTTGCGCGTTTTTACCCTTATGGAGTTTGTTGTCAGGCAGGCACTTCAACAAGCTGAAGATTCTTTGCAAGGTCTTTATGATGGCAATCCCAAACGAAAAACTCCTCGTCCTTCTGCCGAACAAATGCTTAAGGCTTTTTGTCACCTAACTCTTTACTTCCTCCCTGATTCTACGGTCTTCATTACCCCTATTAACCAGCTTCAAAAACAGATTCTTTTATTGATGAAAATCCCTGAATCCATTTATGAGCTTGAACTTAAGCCCTGTAAGACATAATTCTCACTCACAAGGTCAAAATGAGCGAACGTCCAGTAAAGAGGCTGCAATGCCCGTGATTAAAGCGAACGAATTTCAAATTACCAAAGCCAAATCTCAACGAAAAGTGGCAACTGATGAAGGTGTTGCAGAAATAGATAATTTTTGAGCAAATCGAACATGAAACAGCTAACAGGTTTTATTCCCGTTGCAGCATTACCTGAATCTACTGCGGCTTCTGCTAAACAACAGTTAATAGAAACAATCGAATGGCTCGACAAAGAATGCGCTGCTACTGAAACCAACCTCAAACTCTTGACTGCAATTGTCGAATCGATTCTTTGCTCGGAAGAATCATACAGCAGATTTTTACAATGTGGTTTTGATGCAGCCATTGAGTTTTTCGATACCAATTCTCAGAACTGGGAATTTGAAGAGTCAATCTCATCACGTCATAATCCCAGGAATTGGGATAAGTACAAGCAGCTACAACAAACACGGGCATTGTAGTCAACAACCCGCACTGTCACTGAGTAAAGTAAAAAAATGGGGACTTAAAATACAGCCCTCAGTGAGCCGATTCAGTATAGGAATAGTCGCAAAATTACTCTTGGTTCTCGGATTATTCCTGCTGTAATTGTTGCACCACTTCTACTGGTAAACCAGTAACCCGAGCTATCACATCAACGCTGATAGCCTCAGCTAATAAATTGATAGCAATTTTACGGGCTTTTTTATCGCTCCCTTCTTGCCGTCCTTCAGCCTTGATTGACTGATAAATAACTGATTCACGCATGGTATACCTTCGGGAAAGCAATTTTAACAAGCAGTGTATTGCTTATTTGAGCTACTCAACGTCTGTGATGAGCAAGCTTTGTACTTGTTCGATTGTTAACCCAGTAACTTTTACTACCATTTCAATAGGCATCTTCTCTTTTAGAAGGTTAACTGCAACAAGGCGAACTCCTTCCTCAATTCCTTCAGTCCTTATTGACTGATAAATAACTGACTCGCGCATTATGTCCTTCCTAAATAAACGTCTAATCACTTCTTGTTCTAATACTAACCCAGCCAGAATTGCAGAGGCGGCAGCAATATTACTTTGTGTGCGGCGATCAGCAATTTGGTCAATAGCCGCAGATGACTGTTGCAATGTTGCAACTTTGTTCTCAGTAGCGCTCAAAACCGCAAAGGGCAGTAATCCTGGTGCTGCCAAAAAGACCTCTGGCGGTTGCTCCCACAAACGAATCACTGAAAATTCATGTTGTAAACTTCCAGCAGTGAAAGTAGTTTGATACACCTTCTCCGATTCAGTTTTATCTAAGTAAATTACGACTTGGTGCATTCGCTTCTTGGGAAAACGGCGATACACCCTCAAACGGTAATCAGCCATCCGAAAAGGCATATCGTCATCGGGTTTGGTCTGAAATTCAATGTGGAGAACAACTTCATCTGATTGCAACAAGATTAAAGCATCAGCACGAATAGGTTCTAAAGACAATTCTGTAGGACTTAATTTGGTTAAAGTAATCGGTTCTCCTAATAGCCAAGTGGCGAAATCAGGAGAATACATTTCAGCAATAAATTTGCAAGTGTTATCAAACATGAACACCTTTTGTCAAACATGAAGAAATTTTACCATCATCTTAGCTAATCACAGTAATTCAATTTTAGTTAGCAACACAATAAGAAGGTACTAAGTAGATGAATCTTTGGTCAAGAATGGATCTAATTACATTAACAAATGAACGATTTTTAAGAGAGTATTACGATTTTATTTCTGATTACGATGGCGGATGGATGATTAAGTTCTTCTATCTGATTAAAGTAAATGTTGCTCTCTGGTTTGGATGGGAGTCACAGCCGGAATATGACGGTTGGCATTGGGGACTGGGGTATTTTGAAGAAGAATACCGATATGACTGGAATGCCCCAACGGGAGCTTGTGATTTGCAAGAAATCTGTACTCCAGTCAGTTTTTTAAAATGGCAATATGGTATTGGTGAAAACTCGAATTACTAATCAATAATCGGCTATTCAGCAAAGGATTAAAAATGGCTAATCTTCCACCAATTAATTCAGTTGTCAAAGTCATCAAGACAGTTGTAGAAAAAGACCCCAGGTTAGGGCAAACAGGTACAGTAATTCAGTATTCAGGACACGGCATGGTTTGCGTTCATTTCTCAGATATGCCAACTGGTCAAGGAATTTTTTTCAATGCACATCATTTAGAAATCATAGAGTCATAGTCAAGATTATGCCGAGAAAATCCACTTACCCCACCACTGCCGACCAGTCGCACCAATGCTTACAATACCTTCGACGCTGTGGAGGTAGCGCACGGTTGTGCAGTATCAAATTTAGCCTGGGAGTGATTCAAGGCTTGGTAAATCAAAGAAAAGTAAAAATTACCAATACAGGTGCAGGTTTCTATGTCCAGTTGGAGGATATAAAATGACTAATCACAAACAAGTTGTTTACCAATCTCAATTAGACCATAAGAGTAAATTGGTTCTTCGCCGCCGGACTCGAAAAAGATTCAACCCCAGGATTTTCATAGATCGCACCATAGAAACAACTGCAATTGTCTCTCTGCTAATTACTGGATTTTCGGGAGTTGGAGCAATGGCTTGTTGGGGGCTAGAAGTAATCGAGTCCACTGCTGACCCCAATATAATCATCTCTGGTTGGAAGCAACAGAAAAATATCTGCCTGGGTGCAATGTTGGTGAGTTTTTCCGCTTTCTTGGGCAGTTCTCTAATCGGAGCAAGTCTCAGTATTCAACGAGATAAATTTTAGGGAGAGAAACAATCATGAAAGAGTACAAAACCAAACATGGCGGCTACAAAATCGAGACTACTGAATTATCAGATGGTGCTGTAGATGTTCACGTTGGGAAGCAGGGCTTTTTTAAAACAACTTGGGCATCACCTTCAAATCAAACTTTTGATAATCATACACAAGCTGTTAGTCATGCCAAAAATGCTATTGATAACGGCGAAATTGATTCAGTTTTTCAACGTTAGAACACACCAATGGAAATTAAGCTAACTACTTCAGAAATTCAAGCCATATTGCAAGGCTGTCAATATACACTGCGGCTTATTAGCAGTAGTCAAGATTATCGCAATATCGAATCCTCCGAATACTTTTCTACATTGAATGACGTGGTTTTAAACGATGCTTTCAATATTTTGGGGGAAGTCTTGAATGCAATCGATGATATGAAGCAGATGCCTCAAAAAGGGGAATTTTGATATGGAACAAGAAATCAAAAATGCAGTTGGGTTAGGTAGTCCTGAACTCGCAATAGAGCCAAAACCAAAACTGGAGCCGGAACCAAAACCAACTGTAACGATTTACGAGTTCGGCAGACTTTTAGCTGAGAATGAACCATCTAAATTTAGAGGAGTAAGAAAATGACGTTAACTCTAGATAATCGCACTCGAAACAAAGAATCGTCCCTGACGCAAGCATTACGGCAGATACAGGAATTAAACTCCAAAATTGCTGTGTTAGAGCAGGAACATCGAGATTATGTAGAGAAGCAGCAGAATCTAATTGTTGCCATCGCTGAAATCTGTGTTTCTCCAATGCAGGAAGTAGAGGGGCTGCGGATTCTGATTTATCGGGGAGAAGCAGCTTGTCGGCAGTACTTGCGATCGGTGTTGGTTAAACAACGTCAGACTTCATAGAGTTTAGGCACTCATTGATTCCGGTTCTGTACGTGATATTTCCAAAACCCGACGTAACCAATATGAAGTTTCAAGAGATGCAGATTGCTTTTGCTCGGTATCTGACCAAATGTTCTCCCAATTAAACAGCCATCGAGTTAACAAACGACCTAAGTCAACTAACTCTGCTGCTCTA
Organism: Nostoc sp. CALU 546; assembly: GCF_048836525.1. NCBI lineage: Bacteria > Bacillati > Cyanobacteriota > Cyanophyceae > Nostocales > Nostocaceae > Nostoc > Nostoc sp. CALU 546. Next base: position 1,524 of record NZ_JAWJTF010000023.1, on the reverse strand, counting down.
TCAATGTCGTCTGCTTTCACCATATCTGGTACAGTCCACTCGATAAAGTATCGACTTTCTTTTACCAGAGTCAGCATCAATTCCTGAGATGATACCCCAGTCCACAAAGACTGAATTTGCTCAAGGTGTGCAGCTAGATGATGTAAACGGGTAGGCACATCATCTTGTATAAAAATTTGTTGTCTCGGTGTCAATTCGATCATAAATTTCCCAGGAATTCGATAATGATTTGAGCAACCCTTTCTCTAATATTAGAGTCCAATATCTCCATTGATCTATTTTGCGGGGGACGAAGATTGACAATTGATTCAAAAATCATCTTTTGAGTTACAGGCATAAAGCTTGCCGCCCAGATAGTTTTTTGCCGACTACCATCACCCAAAAGAGCTTGTTCGCAGTCATAATGCAAATCACCACCACCAACTAGTACCCGACGTTCGATATCAACTGCGGTTTTAATGTAGAACTTGTGTTCTTGCTGCATTTGTTCAAGTTGTTCCGGGGTAGCGCGTTCGCGTAACAGCAAAATCATACAACTGAAAACCTGTGTAATATCATCAAAGCTAACTAGAAGGGCGCTCTGTTTCTTGCAACCAACCCAAAATAGCCAGCGCCAACTCCCAGGATTCGTGCCGCTCCCAATTAGGTAAGTGATTCAGTACTTGTGCAAGGAATATTGCTGGGTTTTCCAATTCTCCGCCACGAGCCGCAACACCATCCCTAACGAGCGCCCCCAAAGTGGCAGCTTGATTGCCTTTATAGTCAGGCTGTCTCTTAATTTCATCAACAATCCAGTCCGGTACTGTGATTGTTTTAAATCCTGATTTCGGCATACATAACAGAGAAATAATATAAAGATAGTACGGCAGTTTGCGTTATGTTTGCAAATGTTTGTGCGGTATGGTACGTTAAAGAATGGAATACTCCCACAATAGCTTCACAAATAGTAGGAGCAATCGTAATGAAAAATATTGGTATTAAGCCAATACATCCTAAAGAATTTAAAAAAGTCCATAATTTCTCGACTTACCAAATGAGTCGTTTGTCAGGTTACTCAGTTGAGGCACTAAAAAACTGGTTAGCTGATGAAAGTAGTTCCAGATTTGTCGAACCAAAGCCGTATGTACTTAACCATTTTGGAGCGATTCATAGTTACTTATTAAGAAGTTAGTGTTTCCCAAACACTAAGCCATTAGAAAAACCCTCCCCACCAGTAGGTGGTTTTTTTATTATTAGTATTATCAGTACCGGAATTCAATCGGAACTCAATCGGAACTCAATCGGAATTCAGCCGGAACTCAATCGGAACTCAGTCGGAACTCTAGGAGCCGAAACCATTGCTAATTCAGGGAAGTTGTGTAGTTGAACAATTGTTAACACGAGAGGAGGCAGCCAAGAAATTGGAGCCATCAGTTGGAATTAGACAGTTCCAAAAGTATCTAGACTTAGCTTCTTTGTACTTGCCAGAATTTGAGGATTTTCGGGACGAAGATAATGGAGGGCGTGCGATTCGTTACTTAGTGA